>DUHU01000186.1 GCA_013330765.1 Candidatus Poseidoniaceae archaeon
CTGACCTCCCGGTTATGAGCCGGGTGCTCTACCCGTCTGAGCTACGGGTCCAATGGCGGCTCAGGGCTTGCCATGATGAGGTTGCCGCCTCACATGAAACGGTCCAGGGAAGCCTGCTCCGGCTTGATTTGCTCCCTGACGAAGGCCTCCGCTGCGTCCCGGACCTCTTCTGGTACGAAGACCAACACACGGTCCGCGGCTTCACTGAGGGCACGAACGATGGGAGAATGCTCCGCAACATCGCGACCGTCTTCCAGCAAAATGCCCTGCGCATAAGGAAGGTAACCTCGCTTTCGCACGGCGGCGACGATCAAATCTTGCTCCGGGTCCGCGCCCGCTTCCGAAAGCAGGGTGGCCAATTCACCCTTGACCGTCGCGACGTTTTCACGGGTTAGGTCACGGATTCGAAGCGATTTGTGGTATCCCCGACGCGACAACAAGCGAGTGGCGTCAGCGGCGAGCGCAGGGTCGTCGTGGTCCGCCCACGACGGGAGTTCGACCAGCACATGTGCGTCGTGAAGCGACGCATAGGTGGACGCATCGAGGTCCTTGTCGAGCAACATGGAGGTCAGGGCAGGAGAGAGGGTCAAATCCCCCGCTTCCGCGAGCGTTCGGGCGCGTGAAAGCATCCGAACCAAGTAGGTCTGCGTCAGCATGTTGACCTTGTGGAAATACACTTGCAGGTACATGTGATAGCGGGTGACAAGGTAGGCTTCGATGGCGGGAAGGCCCCAGCGCTTGACGTGCAGACCGCCTTCCGGGGCGATGCGAAGTGCGCGCATCACCCGGTCGATGTCGAAGCCACCGATCTGCGCACCGGTGTTGGCTTGGTCCCGGACAAGGTAGTCCATTCGATCCACGTCGAGTTGACTGGAGACGATCTCTTTGAGCACCTTTGGGATGGGCACGCCCTCGTGTTCTTCGGCCCCGTCAAGCAGGGCCAAGAGACGCTCAAACCGCTGGGTGCCAAGCACCTTGCGTACCGCAACACCGACTTCGGTGTCTTCCGAGGTCAACATTTCGCGGCCCCATGATTCGTGATGCCGGAAGGTGGCGAAGACTTCTGGGGTTTCCAAAAGATGTGAAAACGGCGGGTGGCCCACGTCGTGGAGCAGGGCCGCAAGTTGGACCAGTTCGGCGTCGTTGGCATCGATGCGCCCTGGATGCGCTTCTTCGAGGGCGGTGAGCAGTCGGCCCGCAAGGTGGTAGGCCCCGAGCGAGTGGGCGAAGCGGTTGTGGGTGGCGCTGGGAAAAACAAACTCGCAGGTGGCCAATTGCTTGACGTACCGCAAGCGCTGGAATTCCCGGGTGTCCAAAATCGAAGCGTGCGCTGCCGGCACGAGGATGTCCCTGTGCACTTCGTCACGGATGACCCGGTCGAGTGGTCCCGTCATCGGTCGGGGGGTGTCGCCAGTGCTCATCAACCCCCCACCCGAGTTCAGGCCCTTTGAGAGGAACGCTCATCCGCTTCCGGCCCGACGGCCCAATCATGGTGGAACCAAGCCCTACCCCCGACCTCGTGATGGGTCAACGTTTGTGGGCCATGTTTGGCGTGGCCATCCTGCTCGTGGCGGGCATGAATGCCTACGCGGTCATGCGGGAACCCGACGTGGCCGAGATCGGAAACCTGATCGAGCACACCAACGAAGTGGTGCGGGTTGAGGGGACCCTCACGACATGGATGGACGACCCCTACGGCACCGGTGAAAACCGAGTGGACCTCATCATCGAAGACGACACCGGCGTGATCGAGCTGCGATGGTACCGCGCCACAGACCTGCCACCGGTGGGCACCAAAGTCACCGCCACGGGCAACGTCATCGAATGGGACGGGCGCATCTACATGCAGGCCCTCGGCTCGGGAGCCGTCAGTTGGAAGCAATCCGATTTGCCCGACGTGGTGACCACGTCGCTGGCGGACGTGGCCGCCGATCCGGTCAACCACAGCGACCGGGTGCTCCGCTTGACCGGGTACATCGGTGAAGCGGTCTCCCCGGACGCCAGTTGGACCTCGGCGATGCTCAACGATCATCCGACCTACAGCAACGCAGAACACCACATGAAACTCATCATCAGCTCGGCCCCCGGTCGTTGGATCGAACACGGTGCTCGCATCCAAGCCGACGGCCTCCTCCAATACGATGCGTCCGACCTTGTGTGGGCCTTCCATGTGACAGGCCCTGAAGTTCGCGTGGACGAAAGCCACACACCGGCCATCGACACCTTGGACTGGGACGACCAAGAATCGTGGGCCTACCGAAGCGGCGCCATCGTCCGTCTCTCCGGAGACCTGATCGCCGAGGGCGACGACCTCTTCCTTTCCCACGACGGCACCAAAGTGTGCTTCATCCCTGGAGAAGGCGACGAGGAGGCAGCAGCATCCCTCGTCAACTCCACGACCACCGCATCCGGCCGTTTGCTGTGGTCCACTTCGCGCTCGACGTGGTGCCTTGATGCGAGCACGTCCGATGACCTCGACCTGATCAACCCCACCGAGGTCGCCGATCTTCTCGGCCTGCTCGAGGTCGCCCCGACGGACCTCATCGAGGACGGACAGCGGCACACGGTGCGCTTGTATGCACGTTATGCCATCGCACCGGGCGTCGAAGATTCGAGCACGTCCTTTGCCGATTCCGCGTCCTACCGCCCTGGATGGCGCACCGTGACCGCGACGGTCCCCGGTCCACGTTCGGATTGGATCGAAGCAGGTCAGGCCATCGTGGCCGAAGTCAGCGTGGCATGGGACGGTGCAGCCATGCGAGCCCGACTGATGGTCCACGAGATGTCGCTCGACGGTGATTCGCCGGATCCTGTCCAACTCCTGTGGGACGACGGGGCGCAACAATGGAGCTACAGCCGGGACATGCAGGTCGCCCTTAGCGGCGTGCTGACACCCGACGAGAACGGTGGCTACCGTCTTGTTGAAGCCGGAGGCGAACGGTCGATTGGACTCGAACCGCTTCCGACGAGCGTCGCCTTGGACGAACTCCACGCCAACACGACCCTGCGTTTCATCGGGCGCTGGTCGCAGGTCCAGTCCGAGGACGGGCTTTCCATGACCTACACCCTCGCCGCTGCGGACGTCAGCGACAGGGACGGCGACGGTTTGGCCGACGGGCTGGAAGCCGTGTTGGGCACCAATCCAAACGACGAGGACAGCAACGACGACGGCGTGGATGACCGTCAGGAACTGACGGAGGCGTGAGCATGCTTGAGCTCTACTTCAGCACCTTGTCGTGGTCGCTTGCGGCCTTG
>DUHU01000203.1 GCA_013330765.1 Candidatus Poseidoniaceae archaeon
GCAATTCCGGCAGCGGCTCCGTGTGGCCGGAGAGGTCGTCATCGCTTTCCATGGCCGGCTCGGCCGAATGCAAGCCACCGATGTCCATGGGCACAGGTTCGGCGAGGTCCTCGCTCGGGTCGTGCTCAGGAACCTCGAAGGTCCCTGCCTCGGGTCGGACGTCTGAAGGGGTCAACGTGGCCTCTTCTTCAGCCTCGTAGGCCTTGGTTTCGTTGAGGGTGGGGTCGGGAGCGGCGATGAACTCGTGTTCCCCGATGACCTCCTGATCCTCATCGACGGTGGCAGGAAGGTCGTAGGCGGGGACATCCACGGTGACGTCGTCCATGGCGAGAACGGCTTCCACCACTGGACTTTCTTCCTCCAATCCCGTGAATTCCGCCTCCAATAGAGCGAGAATGTCGGCCTGACCGGCGGCATCAGGACGTGAGCCTTGGTCCCTCGGGGATTTGTCGAATTCGTAGTAACACTGCGGGCATGTTGGCCCCGGAACCTCGGGGACAAATCCACAGAAGGTGCAGGCACCTTCCACGTGTTGCTCCTTCTTCCGCCGCCTGAACATGAGGCAACCTCTTCTTTGCCGGGCCAAGACTCCGGTTTAATCCTCGTCCCTCCCCGTCCTCACGTCGGCAGAGCCTCAAACCCCCACAGGGACCGGCGAACATGGGCAAGCGCGGGGGGGTGCGCCGGTTGGACAGCCGGTCACGCGATTCACCGGGCCCTCGCCCGATTGACGACGGTCCAGCGCCGATCCGTTGGGACCGTGGGCAAGATCATCTTGAGCGTTTTTCGACCCTCATCGGTCAGGAACTTGAGGACGAATTGTCCACCGTCGAGGACCGTTGGCGTCACTGGAGCAAGTCCCGCCTTGTGAAGGCCGGCCTGACGTTGTACGACCTCAAGGCCCGACCTCGCGGGCGATTGTTCGGCGACCCGATCCTGATTTTTGAGGCGAGGGACGGCGGGCGATTGCCCGTCCACAGGTTTTCTCACGGGGACATGGTCATCCTAAGTCGGACGCGACCCTGGGGCGAGAAAACCGTGGAAGGCCTCGTTTTGGACCGTGGCCCGACACGGGTTCGTGTGGTGGTTGGCGAACGCCCGAAAGGTGTGCGGGACGGCGTGTGGCGCCTCGATCGAGGTGCAAACCGTGTGGCGCACGACCGCATGGCGGACGCTTTGCTTCGTTTGCACGACGCCGGGGCCGATGACGGAACGCCGCTGCGGGACCTTCTGCTTGGGCAAGTGCATGATCCGGCATCATCGGCCGCCTCACCGCCCAGCATTGGGGGGCGCCCTCGCCGCCTTCGCAACGATCCCTCGGGCACGCTCAATGCGTCACAATCGAAGGCCGTAGAAGCAGCCCTCAGTCAACGGTTGACCTTGATTCAGGGTCCACCGGGTACGGGGAAGACGCACACTGCGGTGCACGTGCTGGCCTCCATGGCCGCGCAAGGACGTGGCCCAATCCTCGCCACTGCTGAATCGAACGTGGCCGTGGACAACCTTCTGGAGGGCCTGATCGATGCCGGCGTCAACGCCGTACGTATTGGGCAGCCGGTCAAGGTTCGAGCATCGCTGCGCGAAGCCACCTTGGACGCTCGACTCGAAGAGCACCCCTTGCAGGAGGACTTGGCGGCCCTTCGCGACGAGCATGCTGCATTGAAGCGCGGTTTGTCGGGCTTGAAAGGGAAGGAACGGGGCATGGCTCACAAGGACCTCTCGATGCAACGCCGTGAGATGCAACGCTTGGAGCAACAGATGGTCGACGGGGTGCTGGACGACGCGGAGGTGGTCTGCTCCACCACGGTGGGTTCTGGTCACCGCATTCTTGGCGCCCGTCGATTTCCCATTGTGCTCGTCGACGAAGCCACTCAGGCGAGTGAACCGAGCAGTTTGGTGCCGATTGTACGCGGATGCCGCCATCTCGTGTTGGTCGGAGATCACAGGCAACTTCCCCCCACGGTCATCTCGGATCGTGCCGCAGAAGGAGGGCTTGGGCGTTCGTTGTTTGAGCGCTTGATCGACCTCGGCCTGCCGACCCACATGCTCACCACTCAATACCGGATGCACCCCAGCATCCGCGAGTATCCCGGAGCCCGATTCTACGACGGTCTTCTGGAAGACGGATGCGACCGTGCGGAACGCCCTCCTCCTGCGGGTTTTCTTTGGCCAGATTGGGACCGCCCGGTGGCCTTTGTTCCCGTGGACGGCGAGGAGGAACTCGACGCGGAAGGTGCGTCAAAAGCCAACCGTGATCAGGCCGCCGTCACCTTCGGCATCGTGAGAGAGCTCCTCGCCGCGGGGGACCTCGAGGGGCAAGACATTGGGGTCGTCACGCCCTATACGGCCCAAGTTCGTATGATGACGGATCTCTTCGATGAAGGCGGTGGGCTCGACGAAGGGGGCCAATTTCACGGGCTCGAGGTGCGCAGCGTGGACGGCTATCAGGGACGAGAAAAAGAGGTCATTGTGTTCTGCACCGTCCGTTCAAACCCACGAGGTGAAATCGGTTTCCTGTCCGATCGTCGTCGCCTGAACGTGGCCATCACCCGAGCACGACGAGGCCTAGTCATGGTCGGACACCCACAGACCCTGCGGCGGGACGGGACGTGGCGTGGCTGGCTGGATTGGGCCGAGGAACTGGGCCTGATGGCCTGGCACGTAGGCCGAGGCTGAGGCACATCTTCAACAGGGAGAGGCGAGAGGGGATGGCATGGCGTCACCCGTCAGCCTCAATCAAGGTGGAGGGACCTTGGCTCAACAGGCCTTGGCCACGGCGCCTGAGGGGATGCTTATTGCACCCGTGTGGCGCCGAGCAGCGGCATTCATGACCGATGTCATCGTGTTGAGTTTGTTGCTCCACTTCCTCTCGGGGCAACAACTGCTGCTGATGCTGTCGACCAACCTCTTCGTGATTGAAACCCTCGATGTTCGCGTCGTGGCGGGTTACTTCGTAAGCTGGGGCCTCTTCTTCGGCGCGTTCTGGTTGTATTGGAAGTACACCGGGCGGGCGTATGGCCGATCGCTTGGGCAGCGCGCTTTCCGAATCGCGTTGGTGCACGACGACGGTACCCTGCTCCCCGAAGACCATTGGGGCCCCCGCGCAGCGGCCAAACTCCGCTACCTGATTCCCTTTGTCGGTTGGTTCTGGTTCGGAGCACGTGACCTGTGGAAGGCCCGTTCTGCGGGCGCCGAGTACCGAACAGGCGTTGATCGGGCACATCACACCGTCGCTGCGGTCGACTGGTCCCTGCCCTCGGAAACGAGGCTGGGTCTTCGCTGAGGCTCACCAGCACCGCATTCAAGTACGGTGTGGCCCTCTCTGGACCCATGGCGGAGGAGCACAGCGCACGCGTCGCTTCCATCGAGGCCAGACTCCAGTCGGTCCAGATGGAAATCGACGACGACGACGAGGACGTCCTCGAAATTGAGGTTGTTCTCTGCAACGAAGCCTCCTTCCCGCTGGGTGGGGTCGATGCTCGCATCGTCACCGAAGACGGAAAGACGGTCGGGCCCTTGGTCCCGATCAGTTCCCTTGGGCCGGGCGCTCAACGCAGCCTGAAGTTCCATGTGAATGTTGAACATGGAACCTGGTCCTTTGCTGCATCCACCATGTCAGGGTCGTTGGACCTCGGCCCGTTCGCGCACGACATGGAATACGAGGCCCCGAAAAGCCGTCGTTTGGCCAACGCGATGGGCTCCAGCCTCTTTTCAGGAGCCTTCGAAGGGCAACTCGAGGAATTCGGCCAAGTGGCCGAGCGTGGGTTGATCGACTCATCCAGCGTCCAAATGACCCAATTCAGCGCTGAAAATGCCGAAGGAGGGGCGACCACGATTCGTACGGCTGGCACTTTTGGACATGAGGAAGAAGAAGGCCCCAAGGCTCCTCCTTGGTCAGGCGGAGAAAGTCGGACTGCACCGCCTGTCCCCTCGCCAAATGAGCCCGTGGCTCCGTCTCACGATCCCCTGCTTGCCCCGATTCCTGAAAAGGCACGACCTACGCCCACGCCGGCTCCCCCGGTCCAATCATCGGACCCCTTGCTCGCCCCCCTTCCATCGGCATCGAAGGCTTCCGAGCCCGAGCCCGAGCCTGAGCCGGAACCAGAACCGCCCCTTGTTGTCGCTTCGACGCCACCAACCCCTCCCTCCACTCCTGCCATGGCGTCGCCATCTGGCCCTCCGAGTGGGCCTCCAAGCGGTTCACCCTCGGGTCCCCCGAGCGGCCCACCAACAGGTCCCCCCAGCGGCCCTCCGA
>DUHU01000273.1 GCA_013330765.1 Candidatus Poseidoniaceae archaeon
GGCGCCAGCCCATCCAAGCCGCACCGAGAACAAGAGCGAGAAGGAACAGGAAGCCGTCCCAGGGCGTGGCGTCAACGGTAGGACTCGAGGGAGCCGAGGCCACCATTTCCACACCGCCTTCGAGGCCCAACATGGCGAACAATGCAAGGGGAATCACCACTTCTGAACGGGTCCAAGCGGCGTCCTCGTCCTGACGAAGAGCGGCCCACCACAGCGGGACGGCCAAACCGACAAGGATCAGTCCGTCGCCGGAAACGACGGCCGCCAAACGGTCGATGAGGTTCGCCTCAGCCCCGAGGCGGGCTGCAAAGTGTGGCCACTGCGACGGGTTGAACGCCGCAAAAAAGCGGGAGAGCATGGCGAGAGACCACCCCAAGACCGGCACCCAACGTCGAAGGGTCTCGAGCCTGTCGTGTCCGAACGGACGGGGCCATGCCCAGGACAACAGACCGAGGACAAGGAGCAGGAGCGCGATTTGTGGCGTACCCTCCATGCCTTGGACGGGGCAGGTGCCGCCCTTCAATCAGACGCTGGAAGGGAAGGCTTGAACCCGAATGCGCGAAGGCCCCAACGGTTGCGATGGTGTGGAGGGAGGCGACCACGAAGGAGGAACTGGCCTCCACGCTCCTGACGCGCTTGGCCGAATCCCTTGGGGCAGAAACAGAGGCTTGGTTGGACGTCGTTGAACGTCCGCTCCCGGAAACGTTGCGCATCACGCCCGGGCGTTCAGATTCCGCTTGGACGGCGTCTCAAATCGAGGCCTTGGGCGGGCGTAGGATGGCATGGATGAACGCCCACGAGGCGTTCACGATGCCCTTCCCGCGCGGCCACGCCGAAGGCGAAGGGCGCGCGCTCCTTTCCTTCCTGCATCAATCGGGACGCATCACGCGACAAGAGGCTGCGTCCATGCTCCCTGTGGAAGTGTTGCCCATGAACGACGTGGAGGTCGTCGTGGACCTTTGCGCTGCACCTGGCTCAAAAACCACACAACTTGCAGAGGCTCATCCTTGGACCACCGTGATCGCCAATGAACCGGTCTCCGGGCGTGTCAACACCCTTGTGTCCAACCGCGGAAGGGTATCCCTCGCCAACGTCTTGGTCGTTCAACACGACGGAAGGCACTTTCCGCGAACCCCAGCCCCTGGCGTCGACGCGGTGATCGCAGACTTGCCGTGCACAGGATCTGCCACGATGCGAAAGAACAGGGAGGTGTGGTGGGCATGGCGCCCCTCCGCCGGCCGAGAATTGCATCACCTGCAAGTGGGCATCGCCCGCCGGGCGGCCAGTTTGGTCCGACCTGGAGGTCACGTGGTCATCTCGACGTGTTCGTTGGATCCTGTGGAAAACGAGGCCGTGGTAGCTGAAGTGCTGCGTCAATGCGATTGGATGGAAGCCGTCCCGCTGCCTCCTGACCGTCTCAACGGCCTCCGCCTTCGTGAAGGGTTGACGGCTTGGACCCTGCTGGACGACGAAGGGGGCGCGCTGCTGCCGGAGCATGCAGAAGCGCACCATCTGCCTCCAACGGAGGTTGCCCTCCAAGATGCACTTCGGATGACGCGACGTCTCCATCCGGAGGACAACGACACTGGCGGTTTCTACGTGGCCCTTCTTCGCCATCGACCGGAAGCAACACCGGAAGGTGTGGCGAGGACCTTGGTGCCGAAGCGACCCGACCAAACACCCTACCTTCGAGATCTGCCAGGCCCCAGCCGTCATGACGTGCATGCGGTGGAAGAGGCGACCTCCGAACCTCTGCGAGAAAAACACCAGCTCAGCCCGTCGTTGGCTTGGTGGCGGCGCGGGAAGCGGCTTGCGCTCTCTCCAGAAAGCATGCGCCAACGTTTGTGGGCGCCAGAGACCCCCGACGGCCGAGGCGGGAGGTTTCCCGGAGGATCCTTCCACCCGATGCGAGCGATTCACGTCGGACTCCCGACCTTCGCGGAAAACCGTGGCATGTGGCGTGTCCGGCAGGAAGGGCTGCCCGTCCTCAACCGGCACGGTTCCCTCGATGCTCTGGAGGTTGACCTGCCTGTCGTGAAGCGCTTGTTGGCCGGGGAAGCACTCGAGGTGGACGACCTTCCACAAAGCGTCGAACCGGGTTCCACGCTGTTGCAGGTGGAGCATCCTTCGGGCAGTGCGACGATCCCCGTCTGGGTGCAGGCCAAGGTCACGCTGATGCTCGATGACGTGGAACGGCGCATGCTCGCCCTCCGACTTTTTGATCGCTCCTTGCTGGAGGAAGAGGAATGAACGGCCGTGGACTTGTCCTGGCGGCATTGCTTGCGATGCTCCTGGCCGTTCCCTTTGCAGCCGCCAACGAGGCGCCGTTTACCGAAGAACTGGACGTCCCTGTGGTGGAATGGTTCCACGGAGAGGGCGGTGACGAGGCTTTGGAACGGTTGGAACATGAGGCTTCGGAAGGACGCATTCGGCTCCTGCAATGGCGCCTTGATGCGGACGAAATTGGGTCGGACTTTCCCGACGATGATGCGCGGTTGCGTGCAGACACCTTGGGCGTCGCATCCGGCCCGGCCATCGCGGTCAACGGGCAGGTCCTCCCCGACCTCGAAGCGAGCACCTTGCAAACGGCGGTCGCAGAGGCCGAATATCGCCGCGTGTTGGCCTTCTCTGGAACGGTAAGCGTGGTCGAAGATGAAGGAGAAACGGCCGTCTTGATTCAGGGAACCCTCACCCCAATGGAGAACCTGAGTGAGCACGTCATCGTGCTCGTCACCCTGACGGAAGATGGAGCGGTGGACCGGCACGGCAGAACGGCCACCCATCTTGTTCGCGACATGCGTCCAGAAGTCGCCTTTGCCCGAAACCTTGGCAACACTTCTGAGGTGCTTTGGATGATGACGCCAGATCATCTTGATGCGGCTGGTGTGGACCTCTCCGGTCATGGCCTTGGTTACCGCCTCAGCATGATTGTCGTCGAACACGGCGTTGTGCTCCAATCGTCCACGCAAGCGCTGCCGAGTTCAACCACCGGGATGGATCAAAGCACGGCGCTGGCCGTGTTGCCGCTTGCAGGCGTGGCCCTCGTGGTCTTGGGCCTCGTGTTGCGCGGGGAAATGAAAACCGATCAAGCCCTTCCCGCCATCGGAGCCGTCCCTTGGGACGGAGAAGGAAAGGTCCGCGTGTTGGTGCATGCGGGCACGTCATCGTGCACCGTGACCGGCATTGAGGCCGAGCCTCCCTGGAAGGTTGCTGGACGGAGCATTCACCGCGATGTCCAGCCCGGTGTCGCGGAAGTGATCGAGG
>DUHU01000090.1 GCA_013330765.1 Candidatus Poseidoniaceae archaeon
ATGGATCACCTCCTAAGAAACCGGGGGCGGGGAGGCTTCGGCCTCCCCGTCTCCACACCTTCTTTCCCGCATCGCGCCTCTCGCGCGGTGCGGGTTTTTTTTTGGCTTATGGGCCAGAGGCTGCCGGTCGTGTCTCAACCCAAGGCCGTTACTTTTTCCAGCATGGTGTGCCGGAAGGTCAGCAAATTGAGGGGAGGGCCACGTGCGTCCACCGTCACGGTGGCTCCGCGGTTGAAATGCACCTCGTCCCAGCCGTCCGGCACCACGTAACCACGGTGCATGTCGCTGACCAACACGGTGCTTTCTGCCGACCATGCCACATGCGCCCAGGGTTCTGCCTTGCGCTGTACAAGCGGCAGGTCTCGAGCGAGAATGAAACAGTGATCGGCGGCTTGGTCGAGCTTGGCATGGGATTTGCACGCCTGGAAGGCCTCCTTGGGGGCAGCGTGTGTCATCCATGCGTGTTGGCCAAACCACGTGGCAAACAACAAACCGCTCGAGGTTTGGAAGGTGTCGTTGGCCCCCCTCGAGAGGCGATATTTGCTGGGTGCGTACTGGTGGGTGTTGGCGATGAGCAGGTCGTTCAACGCGGGGTCGGTCGTGAAGCGGTTGCCAGAGGTCGTTTCGATGATCGCTTGCAACCTTGGAAGACGGTTGACGATGGCGGTCCCTTCGAGGACGGCGTCCAGGTCTTTGGCGAAGGTTTCCACGTCGCTGTCCATGTAGAATCCGACGCTCCCTTCCGGGTCTGAGGATCTTGGGTGCGAGTTCACACCCATCACCAACGTTGCATCGTCGATGTTGTGAGAGATGCTCGTCAGGGTTCCGTCTCCACCAAGCACGATGACCAAATCTCGGCCCAAGAAGTCGGACTGCTGCACCAATTCACGGGGTCGCAGGGTGACTTTGAGTGCGTTTTCGTGCGCCTGAAGGACACCTTGCAAGTGCTGAAGGGCTTGGTCATGCACTGGTTCATGGGTCTTCTTGTAGACCAACAACACTTGCATGGCGGTCCCCATGCACCATCACAAGCCCCTTCCGCTTGAAGCCTCGGTTGGCAACCTTCATGGCTTTGGGCCGGAACCTGTGCCCATGGAACCGGAAAAATGGTCCGATCAACAAGCCACCCCCGACCTGTCCGGCACCGTGGCACCCCAAGGCGTCAGCATGGGCGATCCATACCAGGCTCAAGGCCAGATGGTTTTCATCCAACCGCCAAGCGGTGCTGCGAAAGTGATGGGCATTCTCATCATCATCTACGCGGCCTTTGGTCTCCTCGGAGCCCTTGCAAGTTTGCTTGGCGGTCAAATTGCTGAGGGCTTGCTTGGTGAAGTTGCGAGTCAAGATCCTGATGCGCTCGGATTCGATCCAACCGGCTTTGGGCGATACATGATGCTGAGCGGGCTCATCGCCTTGGTGACTTCCGGTGGCACCTTGCTCGGTGGCATCTGGACCATGCAATACCAACGCCGCGGCGTTCATCTCGGACTTCTGATGATTGGCCTGAGTTTCGTTCTAGGACTTGTGTTGGCTTTCATGTTCCCAGAATTCAGTGACTCAGGATTTGGCATGGGTGCAACGGTCATCATGTCGGTTTTGGGTTCGGGGTTCTGTGGCTTGATGGTGGCGATTCCACTGCTGGTGTCCAACAACGGCTTGGACGATTCCTCGCTCTTCCCGAGCACGTCCCAGTGAGCAGCACCCCTATGCAGCGTCGCCACACGCCAAAGGCATGGGCACGCTTGTGACCGGTACCGCTGCCACGTACGTCGAAGAATTGACCGTCCGAACGAACGAACGTCGGGAGATCATCTGCCTGACACCTGAAGTCGAGCGCATCGTGCGCGAGAGCGGCATTGTCGATGGGCTCGTTCTCGTCAATCCCATGCACATCACGGCGTCGGTTTACGTCAACGATCTCGAATACGGGTTGCATCAGGACCTGATGGATTGGCTTGAACGGGTGGCTCCCTTTGGCGGCCCTGAAGGGCGGAATGGTCCAGAATACCTCCATCACCGCACGGGTGAAGACAACGGCGATGCGCACCTCAAGCGGCAATTGTTGGGCCAGCAAGTGACCATGCCGGTTCGTGAAAGCCGCCTTCACCTTGGCACCTGGGAGCAAATCCACTACGCTGAGTTTGACGGACAAAGGAACAAGCGCATCTTGGTCAAGGTCGTTGGAGTGATGCCTGAATGACGCTCTCACCGCCCCCAGAACCCACAGGCATGGCGATGGCCCTCGGTATCGAGCGGACCGCTTGGTCTGCGGGACACACGTGCCTCGAGGTCACGGTGACCTCCGATCACCTGAACAAAGGAGGAGCGGCTCACGGTGGCCTGATGACGGTGCTTTTGGATGCCGCCCTGGGTGGAGCCTTGGTCTCGACGCTTCCCGTCGCATCGTGGTGCGCCACCACGCAATTGACGACCAGTTTCCTTGCTGCGGCACGCCTCGGAGAACGCTTGATGGCCACCGGTCGGGTGGTTCGCCGCGGTCGCCACGTGGCCCACTTGGCCGGCGACGTACGGGTCGGGGAACGCGTCGTTGCCTCGGCCGTAGGCACATGGGCCATCTGGGACGCTCGACCCCCATCGATGCCGTTGCGGCGAGCCGATGAGGTGCTTCGTGGCTTGGTGGCTGCAGAGGGGAGGCATTTCCTGGGCGAGGGCACATGGCATCACACTGGGCAATCAGGGATGACGAGCGTGATGAGCGTGGAGGTGCAGCGAGGAGGTGACGATGCCACCCTGCTGGTGGATGACGTTCACGCTTTGACCTTGCATGAACGCGTCATGGACCCCGATGGGAGGCAGGTCCACGAGGACCGGTCCACGTACCGCCGGGTGCCTGACGGGACGCTTCTGCTTGAGCTGCGTTCGAACGACGGTTCGGTGGAAACAGCACGCGTCGAAGAAGGCGCTCGTAGCCTTCGTGTGGGGCCGCTTCCTGACGGAGGTCCAACGTGGAGGCATGCAATGAACGACGACCGTCTGGTGATGGACCTCTGGTTTGGTGGCACATCGACGGACGAACCGGCCGATGTGGAGTTCGTGTACCGCTTGGGCGAGGGTTCTTGAGCGGTCTCCGACCCCCAAGGACCATGGTCGAAGACGTAGTGATTGTGGGCGGAGCACGGACTCCTTTCTGCGAATGGGTCGGTGGAAAGCGGGGTGACGGTGCGCCCGGCGGTCGCTTGAAGAGCGTCAGCGCACAAGACCTCGGAGCCACGGCCATTCGTGGGGCGCTCGAGAAGAGCGGCACGTCGCCCGAATCCGTCGATCACGTGGTGATGGGTTATGCCTTGCAGACCTGTTCCCAATCGATCTACGGTGCTCGCCACGCCGGCCTGAAGGCAGGACTCCCGCAAGAAGTGCCGATGTTGACCTTGTCCCGCATTTGTGGGTCTGGTGTCCAATCCATCGTGTCCGGAGCGCAAATGATCATGCTGGAAGAGGCCGAGGTCGTCGTGTCCGGTGGCATGGAGAACCTCTCCCAAGCCCCGCACGTGCTCCGCGGTGCCCGGGACGGATGGAGCCTTGGGCGATCGCCGCCGGTTGAGGATTACATGATGACGAACCTGCAGGACATGACCTGTGGTCTCTTCATGGCCCAAACATCCGACGAACTTTGCAAGCGCAAAGGCGTCACTCGTGAGGAAGTGGATGCGTTTGCAGCTCTGTCCCATGGGCGCACGGAAGCGTCCATCGACTCGGGTCGTTTT
>DUHU01000076.1 GCA_013330765.1 Candidatus Poseidoniaceae archaeon
GGCCAACGCGTCCATCGGCACCGTGACGGTCATGGTCACGTCTGCGCTGCGGTCAGAGGCGTGCTTGGAGCCGAGGGTGATGGTGCTGACGTCAAAGGCCACGGTCCAGCCACCTGGAGGTGCGCTGGCGCTGATTCGGAAACTGTCTGCGCCGTTTCCGTTGTTGGTCACGGTGACGGTGGTGGTGCGCGACGTTCCCGGTTCGATGTTGGACATCATGCTCTGGGGGATGGACACTGTTGCGCCCTTGGTTTGCCCGAGGGTGATGCGCAATTCGACCTCGCAGGCCATCGTTCCGCCGTCTCGGCCTTGAACGATCACCGTGGAGACAGAATCTGCGTCAAGGGAATCGTCCGGTTCGATGTTGAGGGTGAACGTGCGCTCATCGGACGAGGTGTCGTAGGGCAGCAGGCCGGATGAAGCGCCCTCCACGCTGACCCAGGAGGCTTTCGGACCGACACGTGCAACGTTGAGGTTCCATTCTGCGTTTCCAGTGTTCTCGAACGTGACCTGCACTTGGCCCTGTTTGCCTGGATCCACGCGAATGCTCGATTTCGAGAGGCTGGCGTCGCAGGTGTGCAACTCAGGCACCTCGAGGGAGATGTCCTCGGTATCGCTGGCGTTTTGCGACGGGTCGTTTTGCACCGTCGCGGTGATCTCCCAACAAAATCGAGCCGCATCCTGGCCGTTGGGCACGGTCGTGGACACGACCACAGATTCGGTTTCCTCGCTGGCGACGCTGACCGAAGAGGGATCAAAAGAAATTGAGAAATCGTCCACGCCGGCGCAACCCGGATCGTCACGTTCCGTCGCTGCGAAAACCACCGTTGCTTCTGCACGGCCCGTGTTTTCGACTTCCATGTCCCACTCGACCGGATCTTCACCCGCCCACGTCAGGTCTGCCGGACCGTCGGGTCGGAGATCCACGCCGTAGACCACGCTGCCAGACCCGTCACCGGCTTCGGTGGTGACGGTTCTTTCTTCGTTGGCCGGTTGCCCGGGCGGTTCAGGAGGCTCGGGTTGTTCCGTTGCTGCAGCCACCACGGTGGTGTCGCAGTCCCCTTCTGCGGTTTGCGAGAGGGTGACGTTCATGGTCGTCTCTTCGTAGGAATTTGCGTCGATGGCCCCCGGGATCTGCTGAATCACAGAGGAATACTGGCCGCATTCCTGTGTCTGAGCTTCGTTGGCCGAGAGTTGCACTGTGACCGGGTTCGAACCCGTGTTGTACACACGAACGGTGTACTCCCCGGACTCCCCCGGGTTGACGGTGAGGGTGGACGGAGACACCGTGAGGACGATGCTGGCGTCGCGTCCGTCGGCGGCGGCCGGTGCAAGAAGCGGCGTCAGGCTCACCAACATCAGCGAAATGAGGAGCAGCGCGCGCGCCTTCGTGCCCGTCGGCGTCTCGCGCATGGCTTTCGGTGGAGTTCTTCCCATGAAAGACCTACGCTTAGATGGGCCCCTCACGCATTCAAGAATTGGGCACTTGGTGTGCCGCATTTTGGACAGGTTTCTGGCAACGTGCACCCGGGAGTTCCAGCGTGGTGGAAGCGCGCACCGCACGTTGGACAGCCAAGCATCGGACCAGTGATCGTACCCCTGCACGCCCAGCAAGGGGCCGTGGGCAAGGTGGCCGGCTGGGATGTCGGCGGGGCCGCAAGAGCAGGCGTCTGCGCTGCGGCTGGTACAGGGATGGCCAGCGCTGGAGCCGCGCTTCTCGGAGGCATCGGGAGGGGCAACCCAGATGCCGACGCCTCAGGTTTCTTCGAACCTCCAACATGGCGCAACACAAGCACACCTGCCACCAGGAGCAAAAGCACTGAACCTCCAACCATGGCGGTCAATGTCCCATTGCCTTGGCTTTCGTCGGAGACGATCCGGGCAGCGGTCATTGTCGCTTCCGTGTCGCCTTCAACGCGCACGTTTGTCACGCCGAGCGTCGCAGGCGCATCCCCGCCGATGGAACTTGAATAGGTCACGCGAAGCACGCGGGAAGCCCCTGGGTCCAAACTGACGGTGGAGGGGCCGTCGATGACGACATCCCAACCCTTGGCCGCGTCTACCTCCAGACGCTCATCAAAGGCGATGTTGCCGCTGTTGACCAAGGTCCACGTGATCGTCCCGTCTGCATCAGCCGTGGCCTGGGTAACGCCATCGAGGTTAACCTCCATTCGCCGGTTTTCGTCGACAAGCATCGTGACCTCATCGCGGCGTTCGAATCCGTCTCCCGTCATGACCAGGGAGAACGACGGTTCGGTGTTTGCAGGAAGGGAGGGTGGGAGGACGACCTCGCACCCCACGATCTGGAAGTCGCCCACGCCCACGGCTGCTGGAGCTTCGCAGGAACCAAACAAGCCGGGATCGAGGTCGATTTGCACCGTTGGGGACCATGGGGCTTCACCGTTGTTGCCCACCAACCATTCGAAGCGGAGTGTTTCTCCGGTGGGATGGCTGCCTGAACCGAACGGCGTCGCATACTCGGTTCCGTCTTCAAGGACGAGGCGGTTGAAATTGAGCGTGGGTGCAGGGAGTTGCCGGACATCGAGCGGTGCCGTCCACGTGAAGCGCCCTTCGGCATCGCTCAACCGAACCTCCAACGTCCCTGACTGCCCGTTTCCATCCCCGACCAAGGTGTACACCACGTCCTTTGTGTCGGTCCATCCGAGGACCACCGGTTCCAAGGACGTGGACACGCTCCAGCCCGAAGGCAACACGAAACTCGGCGTGAGTTCAAGATCGACGTTTCCGAGGTTCTCCAAGCTGAGGTACAAGCCTACGGAAGCATCAGGACGCAGGCTGGGAAGGCTGGACTCCAACGAGATGCCCACGTCACGCACGGCCATCACCTGCATCGGGATTTCCAACGAGGTTGAAACGGACGGATCGGTCTGAGAAATCGCCAGCACGGTGACCGTTCGTTCTGCTCCAGCCACGGTTTTCAGGGACGGGGGCGTCACGGTGACGTTGACCGCCCGTACGGCGTTTTTGTCCATCAGCCCGGTGGAACCCGAGGAGGCTCCAGGTTCCG
The DNA here is from genome assembly GCA_013330765.1 of Candidatus Poseidoniaceae archaeon. Lineage (GTDB taxonomy): Archaea > Thermoplasmatota > Poseidoniia > Poseidoniales > Poseidoniaceae > MGIIa-L3 > MGIIa-L3 sp12206u. Next base: position 3,029 of record DUHU01000076.1, read on the forward strand.
ATCCAAGGTTGTCGAATCCTGCACTCCATCCCGTAGGGGATTCGAGGAACAGATCGTACCCGATGGGTCCGTTGCCGTCGTTGGTCAAGGTGAATTGAAACGTGGTGGTATCAAGTGGATGCACGGGCACCACGCTGTAATCCAAGGTGAATATGGCCTCTGGGAGTGGCGGGACCACCAAGGTCAGGTTGTAGGGGTAACTTACGCCGTTGTCCACGTCCAATCCTGTCAGTGGAAGCACGTAGGTACCAGGCGCCGGTCGGGCCTGATGAACCACGGTGACGGTGACGAAGTCTTCACCACGTCCTTCGAGGGTGAAATTGGCGAGGGTCAAGCCCACATACCAACCTTGTGCGGCGCCGTCGTTCACGCGGGTGGGTGCTCCGGCTGCAAGCGATGCGTTGGTGCCGAGAAGGGCCGTGTTGGTGAGGGTGATGTTCCATGAGGACGTGGTCTGCGTGGACGATTGCAGGACCAGTTCCGATTCAATGGCGGAGACCTTGACGCCCGGTGCGCTGACGTTGACGTCGGTGATCAGGTCGTTGTTGTTCTCTTGGACTTCGTCCAGCACGTCATCTGGGTCCACGCGAACGATGACCTCCGAAGTTCCGGCGACGGTGGGCGTCCAACTCCACGGCATCGAGCGAATGGAACCGGGGAACAGGTCCACCGTGGTCCGGTCGATTTCTGAACCGTCCACCAACAGCACGACGTCAACGGCTTCCGCCTTGACGTTCCCCATGTTCATGATCTCGCTGGTGATGGCCACGGGATCACCCACTTGGGGGATGCTCACGTCCATGACGAAACTGTCAGGGACGACGAGGGGGTCGGGTCGCAGGTCGTTCACGCCTTGCCCAGATACGGCGATGGAGTAGGGTTGAGAACGGCTTCCTGCGTGGTTGCTGTCCTTGACTTTGACTTCCCAGATGCCCTGTTGAGCGCCGTCGATGAGCACCACTTCGACGTTGTTGAGGGTGTCACGTGAACCGGCTTGGATGCTTCGCCCGTTGCTGAAAACGTTGCCCAGGTAGGTGGTGCCGTCTGGTGAAAGCACCTCGAGGTCCAAGTCGTTGACCAATTGCGTGCTGGAGAATCGAGATCCTCGCTCGTCCGACCAAGCGAGCACGACCTTGAAAGGGCTGCTTGAGGCGCTGACGTTGAACACGTAGGACTTGCTTTGGCCCGTTGAAGAGAGGAGCGAACGGTCGTCCACCCAAATGCCACGGCCGCCGGAGGGGGCAAGCGTATCGCGCAGGTTGACGCGCCCCCACCCTTCGTCGTCGTTGGGGATGTTTCGCGTCCCAATGTCTTCGGCACCGAGGATAAGCAGGGCCTTGATGAGAGCACCTTGCGGCTCAGGCCGAAGAGCGATCTCAACGAGGTACTCACGAACCAGCGCTGCCGCGCCGGCAGCGTTTGGCGTGGCCATCGACGTCCCGGTGTATTCGAGGTAGTACTGGTTTGACCACGTCGCGCTTCCAGTATCCCCTGCTTCCTGAGCCCGACATGACCGGACATAACCGCCTGGAGCCACGACGTCTGGTTTGATCCGCCCGTCGTCGGTCGGGCCGCGAGAGGACCCAGACATCATGGTGTCAGGAGCGCCGTTGTACCGGTTCTGATGGTTCCCGACCGTGAGGGTGTTCTTGGCGGTGGAGGGCGCCCCGACCGTACCCGTACCTGGACCGTCGTTGCCCGCCGCGAAGAGGACCAACAGGCCTTCTTGATTGGCATGCGTTCGATCGTAGGCCGCCGTTCGATCGTCGATGTACTCTGCGGACGACGTGTACTTTCCTTGGTCGCTTGCTTGAGACGAGCCCCAAGAGTTCGTGTGAATTCGTGCACCTTGCGAATAGGCTTGGTTGAGGATGTAGTTCAGGCTCGGTGAGAGGAATTGCCCGTTGTTGTCGTTCTCCATCGCTTGGAAAATCAGTTCCGCTTGAGGCGCAACTCCGGCGTACCCGCCACGGCTACCGTCGCCGAGCACCGTGCAGGCCACGTGGGTGCCATGGCCCGAGTGCCGGTCTGCCGTGGACCCGTCGCCAACGACGTCGGCATTTGACACCACCCGCGTCCCAAAGTCGCCGTGGTCCGCATCAAGCCCTGAATCGGCGACAGCGACGATCACCCCTGAGCCGTTCAACGAGGTCGTGAAACCGTTGGCGACGGCGCTGACCTCCATGTGTTGTCGGGCATTGTCGTTGGCGATGGCAAAGGTCGGTTCGGGACCGACCCACATCACGGCGGGCTGGAGAAGAAAACCGAGGAGGTCCTCGGTCGCCAACGTACCTCGCCAACGTCCGTCGTCGACCCTTTCCTGATGCTCAAGGGCGAAGGGGGCCACTTCGCCAAGGTGTTGTCGAACGTGGTGTTGCCCATGCTGGAGATCGACCAAGGCGGTCGGCCCGTCGACGTCACGCCACCCTTCGAGCCGGATTTCCGTCCCTTGCAGGGCGGCTTCGCCCCCGTTGAGCAACAGAACGTCGAGCAATGCATCGTCAAGGAACATGGCGGCGGGCACGTCGTGAACGCTGTGGACGGCGGCCATGCTTTGCAAGGCCACAAAGGCCGAAGGAGGCGCTTGAACGAGAAGGCCTGACGGTGCAATGAATTCACGGACGACCATGCCTTGGACGTCGCCCAATTCCTGCCGAGCAGCGGTCAGGGGCATCTCAAGGTCCACGATGACCAGACGAAGATCGGCGCGAGGGGTCAGCATGGCTTCCGACAGCGGTCGGTCGAGAAGCAGCCCTTCGTCGCTGAACCGGCCGAGACGGCTGTCGGCAAAGGCGGCTCTGTCGTCTTGGCCGATGGCATGGTCGTAGGTGCCCGCCAAGGTCCGGTACGTGTCCGGCTGAAGTTCGAAGAAGGTCGGGGAGCCTCGGTCCATGGCCGAAATGGCTTCTTCATCGGCAGGAACCAACCAACCGGTGCTGGTGGACAGGACGAGCAGCAGCACCAACGCCACGGGCCGA
>DUHU01000183.1 GCA_013330765.1 Candidatus Poseidoniaceae archaeon
CATCATCGCCAACACCTGGCGTGTGGCCGTTGAACACGACCCTCGCTTCATCCTGCCCGCCTTCCTCGTGCTCATCACCGCAGGCATGACCGGCTTCTACATGTCCCGCATGTGGTTCATGACCTTCGCGGGCAAGCCGAAGACCGAGGTCGCCGCACACGTTCACGAGCAGACGCCGTGGATCCCCATTCCGCTCCTCGTGCTCATTCCGATGAGCCTCGGTGGCATTGTCTTCGCGTCGATGAAGGTCACGAAGTACCTCGGCTACAACGGCAAGCAACTCGACATGAACTTGCTCGATGGGTTCCTCTACGAAATGGACCACATCTTCGTCAACCCCGGCGCAGGCTATCTGCTGGTGTTGACCTACATCGCCATCCTGCTCTCCTTGGTGGTCGGGCCCATGGTCGCCATGGCCCTCCACGGTGGGGCGCTCGACGAGGGTCAGAAGGCCAAACCTTGGATTCAACCGTTCATCAACCTCTCCGAGCGCGTCAACGCTCGCCGTCACTTCGACAACAGCGGCCTCGCAGACTCTGCGTTGGCCACGGCGCTCGAGGAACGGCTCTACTTTGACGCCTGGTACGACGCCGCCTGTGAGAAACTCGTGGCGGGCTTTTCGAACCTCGCTGCGACCTTTGACCGACGGGTGGTGGACGGCACCATCAAGAACATCGAATCTGGCAGTCAAGCGACCTCGTCGCAACTCCGTCGCTTGACCACGGGGTCAGCCCGTGATTACATCATGATGGTCGCGCTTGGAACGCTGCTCATCGCCGTGATCCTCTGGGGGGTGGCCTGATGGACGTCATCAGCATCGTGCTTGTCGGCTTGCCGGTGGTCGTCAGCCTCATGCTGCTCGGCCTTCTTGGCTTGATGCCCGCGTCCCTCCGTCGGGACACCACCTCGGCCATGCGCTTGGTGACCTTTGTCGTCTCCCTGATCCTCTTCGTGGTCACCACGGGGTTGGCCGTCGGTTACCTTGGAGACATCGATTGGCTGACGATCGGCTTCAACGAGTACGTCCTTGAATTCCAGTACCCTTGGATCGAAAGCCTTGGTGTGACGTGGCACGTGGGCCTTGACGCCCTCTCCTTCCCGATGGTCTGGTTGACCGCGTTCCTGATGCCCGTGACGCAGATCGCCACCTGGAACGAGAAGAAGGGAGCCGTGTACCACCCGTTGCTTCTGTTGATGGGCGGGACCTTGATCGGGGTCTTCGTCAGCCTCGACCTCTTCATGTTCTACATCTTCTGGGAATTGACCCTGATCCCGATGTTTTTCCTCATTCTCAAGTGGGGCGGCAAGGAGCGCCGATACGCCGCGCAGAAGTTCTTCATCTACACTTTCACGGCCTCGGTCGTGATGCTGCTCGGCCTCATTACGGTGTACTTCTTGCAAGACCCGGCGTCAGCCGGGGATGCTGCCGGTGATTTCACCGGGCGCAGTTTCGACCTCGTGGCCATGACCAGCGCAGCCAACGCGGTGCATGCAGACGGTGGTATCTTCCTCGGGAAGACCATGCAGAGCGTCTTGTTCGTGATGCTGATGCTCGGTTTCCTCGTGAAGCTGCCCGCCGCTCCTTTCCACACGTGGCTGCCCGACGCGCACGTTCAGGCCCCCACCGGCGGTTCGATGTTGCTGGCCGGTGTGATGCTCAAGATGGGCGCATACGGCATGTTCCGGATCCCCATCGCGCTCTTCCCGCATGCCGTGGAAACCTTCCAGTTCGCCATCATGATCTTCGGATTTGTGTCGCTGGTGTACGGCGCCATCGTCTGCTTGGGCCAAACGAACCTCAAGAAGATGGTCGCGTATTCCTCGGTCTCCCACATGGGTGTCATCTTGCTGGGGATCGCCAGTCAGCAGCCCATCGGCTATGCAGCCGCGCTGTTCATGATGTTCGCGCACGGCATCATCTCCCCAATGCTCTTCGCCGTGTGTGGCGCCTTCAAGCACCATTACCACAGCATGGAAATCGGGGCCATGCGAGGTATGGCCAAGCATTCACCGTGGATCGCCACGTCGATGATGTTCGGTTGGATGGCCAGCCTTGGCCTGCCCCTGCTGGCCGGCTTCGTGGCTGAATTCCTTCTGCTGGTGGCGTATTGGGCCACCTTTGGATGGTGGATCCTCGGCCCAGGTCTGGCGTTGGCCATCACCGCAGCGTACTACCTCTGGTCCATGCAACGCACGATTTTCGAGGGCGGTGAAGAAACTCAACCTCCTGCGACGCTCGAAGGCAAGCCCATTCCTGACCTTGACCAATCGGAGAAGGTCGCCATGCTCATCCTCGCGGTGGCCACCATCGTGTTCGGGATTTTCCCCTTCCTTGCGCTCGACATGATGGACGCGTACACGCAGACGATTTTCGCTGCCCTGTTTGGAGGTGCCTGAAATGAGCAGTCTACTTCGCGTCGAGCCCTTTTCGGCAGGATTCTTCGGCTACTTTGCCGCCGAAACCGTGCTGGCCATCGGGCTTGTGCTGATGATCGTCGTGCCCAATCTTGGCCGCGGGACCTTCCGTGTTCCCGGGACCCAAGTACGCCTTCCGTGGTTCTTCGGCGGTGAGCGGTATTCCCTGACCGGTCGATCAGACCTGCCGGGTTACATCTCGGTCCTCACCCTGCTTACGGCCTTGGTGCTGCTCATCAACGACCTGCTGACCACGTGGGACCACACCACGCATGAAGTGTTGGTCCATGCCGTCGGTGATGACAGCGTTCGAATTCTCGCTGCGACGCCGTTCAGCCGCTTGATGGAGGCCCTGTTCATCGGGGCCCTGTTCCTGGTGGCCCTCGCGTCCAACGACCGCTACCGTTCCACTCCAGCGAAGGACGTTCGCAACCTCTCCGCGTTGTACAACAATCGACGCCAAGCAGACCTGCACATCCTCTTGCTGACCTGTGCGCTCGGCATGACCACGGTCGCCCTTGCGGAGAACCTGTTCGTGCTCTTTGTGGGGCTGGAACTCGCTGGCTTCTCCAGTTACATCCTCGTGGCCTTCAACAAAGAGTCGAAATTCGGTTCCGAAGGCGGCATGAAGTACTTCATGGTCGGCTCTGCCTCGTCCGGTGTCGGTCTGTACGGTCTTTCCTTGCTCTACCTCTGGGCCGGGACCCTTCAGGTGGACGCCCTCGCCATGGCTTGGGCCAACATCGGTCAGGAGATTTTGCCGTACGTGGCCTTGGGCTTGATGCTCGTCGGTTTCGGCTTCAAGGTCAGCGCAGCACCGTTCCATTTCGCAGCGCCGGACGCTTATGCTGGAGCATCCTCGCCCTTTGCAGGGCTCCTCGCCACCGCGAGCAAGGCGATGGGGATGGTCGGTTTGTTCCGCATCCTCCTCGTGATCACCTTGCCTGAAGGAACCGAAGGAAGCGCCGTGTGGCTCGTGCTGCTTGGTGTGCTTGCTGCCATCACCATGACGTGGGGCAACCTTGCCGCCCTTGGGAGCAAGAACCCCAAGCGGATGCTTGCTTACTCTTCCGTGGCCCACGCCGGCTACATGATGGCCGCCCTGACGGCGGTCGGCGTTTGGAACCTTGGCGACTCATCCCTGGACGGCGCGGCCCAAGCCGCATCTGAAGCCGTGCTGACCGCCCTGCTGTTCCATCTCGTCGTCCTTGTGGCCTTCAAGATGGGCGCTTTCCTCGTCATCGGCCTGCTCGAGCACGAAGGGGAGGTCCGCGACGACCGTACGCTGTCCGGCCTCGCCAAGCGTTCCCCGCTTCTGGCCGTGACGATGTTTGTGTTCATGCTCAGTTTGGCCGGCGTCCCGCCGCTGTCCGGTTTCCTTTCGAAACTCCTGGTCATCATGGGGATCGTCAAGGTCGCGGCCGTTGACGTCGCCAGCAGCAGTGCTACCGTGAGCGTGTTTGGTATGGACCTTCACTGGGTCTGGTCGCTCGCCCTCTTGATGGTCCTCAACAGCGCCATCTCCGTGTTCTACTACCTGCGCATCGGCGTTGTCATGTTCTTTGACGCCCCGGCCGTTGGTCGTGACCGACCTGTGCCTCGGACCGTGTTCACGGCCATCGCCATCACGCTGTGTTTGGTGGGCACCGTGGGCTTCGGGGTGTGGGGCGACCCACTCATCCAGGTTTGCCAAGACGCGGCCATTGCGCTGCTTCGTTGAGCCTTCCGTTGCGGTGGGATTGAAGAGGGGTCGTCCGCTCGCTCAGACGGGCGAAGACGATGGGACGACGACGCGAGGAGAAGGTCGACGAGGAAGAGCTCGCTCGGCTTGAGTCCGCTGAAGGCGAGACCAGCGTCGCTCGCATTCGTGTGAAGATGCCGAACTCGAAGGTCAACGAGATGTTCGCACTGGCCGAACAAATCCTCGGTGGCCGCCGTGTCAACGTCCTTTGCGCAGACGGAGAAATGCGCCTCGCACGCATTCCTGGCAAAATGCG
>DUHU01000180.1:0-388 GCA_013330765.1 Candidatus Poseidoniaceae archaeon
GGACATCGAGGGTGAGTCCACGTCTGAAGGCGTCACGATGACCGACAGTTATCGGGCCCGCGTCATCACGCTCTGTGCCCTCTACGTCGCTCAGGGCATCCCGTGGGGCTTCATCACGGTCACGTTCGTGACCTTCCTGGCCGCTCGTGGCGTGAGCGCGGGCGAATTGGCGCTGCTGCTCACCCTTGGCACCCTGCCGTGGTCGGTCAAGTTCCTCTGGGGCCCCGTCATCGACCGCTACCAAATCCCGGCCTACGGACGGCGGCGCCCGTGGATCCTGCTCGCCCAGACAGGGATGATGCTGATGCTTGGTGCGATGCTTTTCGTCCCCGACCCGACGAACAACGTCCGCACCATCGCCATCATGTTCCTCGTCTACAACATCTTC
>DUHU01000180.1:687-5026 GCA_013330765.1 Candidatus Poseidoniaceae archaeon
ATGTTCCTCGTCTACAACATCTTCACGTCGCTTCAGGACGTCAGCACCGACGCCCTCGCCGTGGACGTGCTGCAGCCCCATGAGGTCGAGAAGGTCAACTCGTACATGTTCACCTCCAAAACGGTCGGTGGCGCCATCGGCGGCGCAGGCCTTGGAACCATCATCGTCTTCATCGGCCTGAAAGGCGCGATTCTGCTCCAGATTCCCATCTTGGCCGGCTTGATGATCGCGCCGATGATGATGACCGAACGACCTGGCGAGCGGCGCTTCCCGTGGGAGAAGAAGGCCGAGGAAGGGCCAGAAGAGGACGACGTCGAAGCCTCGAATCAGAACTTTGCCGACATTTTTGCGAAGATCCGGACCGCGCTCAGCCTTCGCTCGGCCTACCTCAGCATCGTGCTGAGCCTCACCGTGTCCCTGCACTTCCTGCTCATCCCGGTGCTGCCGCTGCTCTTCGTGCGCGAGTTGGGCTGGACAGAGGCCGGATTCAACGCCACCAACGGCGGATGGATCCTCGCCCTCACGGTGCTCGGCTACCTCGTCGGCGGCCAATTGGGCCGCCGGTTTGGCGGCAAGAAAGTGATCGTCTACGCCGCCTTGGGCACGTCCTTCGTGACGGCCCTATGGGGCATTTCAGGCGGCCTTTGGGGCAGCACCGTCTGGATGGTCGGCGTATGGTCGCTGAAGAATTTCGGCTGGTCCGTGGTGATGATCAACATCTATTCGCTGATGATGAAGGTCACCTGGGGCGAAGTGGGAGGCACCCAATTCACCGGCTACATGGCGATGATGAACCTCTCCGCCATCATCGGCTACCAGTTGACTGGGCCGCTGGCCGAGCGCTTCGATTACCCCACGCTCTTCCTCATCGGTGCGGCCTTGCAGACCTTGGTCATCCTCGCCGTGCTTTGGATCGATCCCGACCAAACGCGCCGTGAACTCGAAGGCACGATGGACGGCGTTGTGGAACTTCCAGGACCTCTCAACATGAGTGCCTGACCATAGACAGACGAAAAACCGTGGAAGGCCTCCCACCTCCGGTCCAAACGCGCACCTCCTTGGGCGATCGTGATCGGCACGGGATTGGTGCTTGGCATGGCGTTGAGCTTCCGTTAAAGAGGCTCATCAACGGCGCTTCTTGCAGCGTGTGCAGCATGCACGAAAGCGCAGCATGGTGACCATTTCCGAACTTCAAATACTCTCGAGGTTGAACGCCCTCATGGACAGCCCTGCGTTTGACGAATTTACCCTGCCAAAAGTGCTGCTGGTGGGCGCCGGTGGCATCGGTTCGCACCTGATGGATTTGGTCTGCCGTGGTCTCCACGGCCATGCCCTTGACCTGACGGTCATGGACGGAGACGTGGTCGAAGCCCGCAACCTCGCGCACCAGCGCTTCACATCGGAAGACGTTGGAAGAGCCAAGGTCGACGTGCTGGCCAAAGCCCTGAACACACCTGAACACCGCATCACCGCATGGGCGGAAAACCTGCGGGAATCCTCCCAACTCGTCGGTTACGACCTCGTGGTCGTGGCCGTGGACCGTCCCGAACCGCGTCGCCTCGTGCATGCCAGCGATGTCCCTTGGATCGACTTGAGGTCCACCGGGCGTGGCATGCTGGTGCTGACCCACCTCGATGCAACGGAGCGCATCGACGTGCAGACGCCTGACCACCCCCCTGCTTCCTGCCAGGCCGAGGGCGTGCTCGAAGCAGGGTTCGTGCAGGTGGGCTTCGCCCTTGCCGCAGCGGTCGGAGCACAATGGGTCATCGACCAGGTGGTGCACGGACGCAGCCCCGCCAAGGCGATGATGATGGACGCCGCATACGGTGGCCTTTCCTTCGCTCCATTGACAGGGGTGGGCGCGTGAGGGAGGACGCTTTGGTGCAGGTCGCTCTGTCTGTGAATCCTGAAGGATTCGGATGCACCGATGAGGAATGGGCTGCCGCCATGGGTGCGGCTTGGGACGGGGACGTTGACACGCCCGAGGTGCTGAACGTGCAGCAACGTGCGGCCCTTGCTGGCGCTTGGAACGCCGTCTACGTGCTTTCGGCCGTGGCCGGGCTCGAAACCTCAGTGCTCATTGACGCCGAGGGGACCGTGTTCATCGATTGGGGGTCCCCCGGATTGGTGCCGCTTCGCGCCCACGTTGGCGCATTGGCACCCTTCCAGGTCTGGGTCCACACCCATCCACGTTTCGACGCCTACTGGTCTGGCACAGACCGCCAAAGCTTGGCCAACGGGACGGGCGTGCTTCGCAAGGCCCTCGTGCTTGGGTACAACGGCGTGAAGCAAGCAAGAAACCTTGGCGATGAAGGCGATGCTGGCGAGCGCATTGGAGGCTCGCCGGCCCTCAACGCGTGGTCCCAAGAGGAACCGACCCCTTGGCCTGCAGCATGGCCAAACGAGGTGATGGCGTGAGCGTGCGAGCACCGAAAGACGACGAAGAGGCGCGGCGCGCCCGCCTGATGGTGGCCCTTGGCCAAGGCCAAAGCGTGGCTGCGGTGATCGAAGAGATCACAGGAACGGCACCGCCCGAGGAACTGGTCGAGACGGTCAAGGCGCGATTGAAGGCCGCGGCCGAAGACGGGATGCCCTTCGATTTGGCGTCATTTCTCGAGCTTCACAGCGAATGGCAAGAGGCGTGGGCATGAACACACACACGGTCCGGACAATGTCCACCAACGTGTGGGCGAACCTCGACAGCATCCCGGATGAGGATCGATGCATCGACGAGGGGCGGTACGAAGCAGAACGCACCGGATGGGACCTGCTCGAATCCGTTCTGCTGGCCACGACGCGATGGCGGCTTGGAAAAGACGGTGTCCTCTTGCTTGAACACGGCACTGGAGTGACGGTCTCATTGGACCTGCTCGCTTCGATGATCGTGGCGGTGATTGAGGACGAACAACACTTGGTGATGTCCGTCAACCAAAGCGGCATCTGTGTCGCAGGAGAGGGCATTTATCACGACGTCCCCATGTCCGACCATTTGACCTCAGCCGTCCTGCTCGGGGAAGCAGGATTTCCAATCACACACACGCCGGACACCCTGTACATGCTCCATTCGACGGAGGACCTTTTTGCGAGGATGGAGAAGGACTGTTTCTCGCTCGAAGAGCGAACAGCGGCAACGAAACTGCTCGTCTCCTACGTGCGTCAAGAGCAGGGAAAAGGGCCCATTTCAGACCAAGCCTTCCGGAGTTCGCAGACGGGCGACCTCCCCCCAGAGGTCGAATTGGAACTTGCGTACTCTGACCTGTATCCAAAGTTCATGCCGACCATGGACCGAGGCGGTGATGCCATGGTGCACCAATTCCTCGACTTGATGTTGCGCTTGACGCGGCACATGCCGGACGAGCCATCCCCCCTGCTCCATCGTTTCCTTGATGCCCACATGCAAATGATGACCCCCAAAGACCAACGGGGAATTCGAGACGGAATTCGCACCTTGTGTGAAGTCTCTCGCCCCGACCTGTATCCGCTCTATGAAACCGCAGATGCCCTCTACCAGAATTCCTGGGAATTCGATCGCCACCACGAGTTGCACCAAGAGATCGTCTACCTTCCACCGCATTTGCGTGTGGGACACCACGAGGCACCGGCCGATGCCTACGCCAACGTCCACGAGGTCGAGGACATCATGATGTTCTGATCAGGCGCCGGTGTAACTGGCACGACGCCCTTCGATGAGGGCCGAGAGCCCTTCAAGCGCGTCTTGGGTTGAGAAAATCGATTCCAATCCGTCGAGTTCCATTTGGAGCCCAGCGGCCAACGAGGTACCTTCCGTGGCGTCGATGAGGTCACTGGCCATCTTCAGACCGACCGGGGCAACACGGGAGAGGAACTTCATCTGCCTCGCCACCTGCTTGTCTTCAGGATCCTGACCTTCAGGACATTGGCCTGAAAGCAACGCTGCCACATGATCGTCAGCGTAGAAGGTCGCAGCAAACGCCGCCACAGGATGGTCTGCATCGCTTGGCTGGCCGGGGTACTTCGCCTCAGGCTTGCCTGCTGACGCGATGGAGGCAACGGTCGCATCGACCTCGCTCAACGGTACCAAATGAGTGAGCAGACCGAGCGCGTGCGCCGTACTGGCGTCCATCATGTTGCCCGCGAGGACGGCCCAGCGCGCACTGGGACGGCCCATGATGCGGGCCGGGCGCTGCGACCCACCCAATCCGGGATAGATGCCAATGCCCGTTTCTGGGAAGCGCAAACTTGTGCGGCGGGTCCCGACGCGGTAATCGCAGGCCAAAGCGAGTTCGAGACCGCCGCCGAGGGCCAGACCTGTGGTCAACGCAATCGTGGTGAGCGGAGAGGCCTCGATGGTGTCCAACAC
>DUHU01000147.1:0-4043 GCA_013330765.1 Candidatus Poseidoniaceae archaeon
CCAATTACGACGCGCAGGCAACCCTCGACAACGGGTCCTGCACCTTCCCAAGCCCCGATGACGGCACGCTTGATGGGAATCAATCCGTTGTTCCCGACGATGGCGTGACGCCCGAGGAGACGGAACCAAACGAGCAGGACAACAACGCGATGGCGGAACTTCTTGGCTCGCTGGGCACGGTGGGTGGCGCCTTGCTGCTCGGCCTGGTCTTGATGGGTCTGTCCTGGGCCATTCGCCGCACGGCTTCATGACGGGCGATGGGTGGCCACGGCCGCACGGAACCGGGCGACGTCCGGCCTGTTGAGGTCAGCCCATGCGAACCGCCAACCCCAATTCCCATCCACAGTACCGGGCGTGTTCATCCGGGCCTCGCTGCCAAGCCCCATGACGTCCTGAAGTGGAATGACGGCAAGGCATGCGGGTGAGGAGAGCGCGTCTTCCAGCACGTCGTTCAACGGACGCTGGCCCCACCCGACCGTGGTGTCGTTGTCATGGGTGCCGGTGTACACGACGGTGTTCTCGGTGTGATGTTCTGGGCGGTGGGGGTTCGTCGGCTGCTCGTCAGCAAAATGCAGCACGGCCATGCCTGGAAGTCCGTGCCGGTCACGAAGGTCGAGCACCCGTGCTGGAATAATGCCGAGGTCCTCGGCGACGAGGTGTTTGCCGTCGGGGGCGCGAATGGCGTCGAGGAGGGCGTCCCCTGGTCCAGAGGTCCACGTCCCGTCGCGGGCCGTGGGATGATCTGCCGGAATCGCCCATGCAGAATCCACCGCACGGAAGTGATCGATACGCACGAGATCGAACAACGCGAACATGCGTTCCATTCGGCGGCGCCACCAGGCGAACCCCTCGGCGCTGTGCACGCCCCACGCGTACAGCGGCGTGCCCCAGCGCTGACCGTCTTCTGAGAAGTAATCAGGTGGAACGCCGGACACGACGGTGGGGTTTCCTGAGGCGTCGAGCAGGAAGCGGTCGGGAGCCGCCCAAACGTCCGAAGAATCATGAGCGACAAAGAACGGAATGTCTCCAAACACCTGCACGTTGTGGGCTTCAGCCACCGTCCGCATCCGCATCCAATCGCGGTTGAACCCTGCTTGTTCCGACAGCACGTCGTGGATGGCTGCTGCATGATCCGTGTCGAATTGTGCCATGGCGGCGGGTTGGCGGTCGCGAAGTGGTGCTGGCCATGCCGTCCAGGGTGCGCCGTCGTGGTGGTGTTTCAGCACGGTAAAGCGCGCGAGGTCGGCGGCCCAATCGCCTTCTGTGTCCAGGAAGGCGTTCACCTCGTCAGCGGTGGCTGGCTCTCGTGTCGGGTCGTTCAGGGCGGACCAGCCGGCAAAGGCGGAAGGTGAGGCGTAAGGGCTGCCGTGCGGATCTGGGGGGTGGATTGGAAGCACCTGCCAGACGTCAACGCCCATGCCGTGCAGGGTTTCGATGAACCGAAGTGCGCCCTCCTGACCAAGATGCGGGTCGGGTAAACTGGTCAGGTGGCAAAGGACACCGGTACGTCGCTGTCCGAGCATCGGACCACCTTAGCCGCCACGAAATTGGCCGTAGAAGTGCATGTAATCCTGAATCATGCGATGGCCTGTGAATCCCGCGCTGGCCACCATGGCGTGGCGCATCACGTCGTCCCATCCTTCTCGGTTGCCCGTCCACATGGGCAACACTTCGTCCTCAAGGACGGTGTAGAGGGCGTTGACGTCGCGCTCGTCATCCCGGTCGTCTTCCTGTGCTCCAATGGCCCAGCCGTTCACGCCGTGGAGGCAGGCTTCAGGCCACCAACCGTCGAGGATGCTGAGGTTCGGAACGCCGTTCATGGCCGCCTTCATCCCGCTGGTGCCGGAGGCTTCCATCGGACGAATGGGGTTGTTCAGCCACACGTCCACGCCGCTGGTCATCGCCAAGCCAGTGGCCATGGAATAATCCTCGATGAAGGCCACAGGAATCTCGTCCGCCACGGCTTCGGCCCCTTCAAACACCGACCGGATCAGGTCCTTGCCACCCTTGTCCTTGGGATGGGCTTTGCCTGAGAACACGAACTGGATCTTCCCCCCACCGATGCGTCGCAGGCGTTCGAGGTCGGCGAACACAAGGTTGGCGCGCTTGTAGGTCGCAAAGCGTCGAGCGAACCCGATGGTGAGACGGTCGGCGTGCAGCGTCACGCCCGTCGAGGCAAGGACGAGGTCACGCAACGCAGCACGGCTCTCTTCGCGGGAGGTGCGGAGGGCTTCGGTTGGAATGGAGGTGGCCGATTGGAGCACCGAGGGGTTGGTCTTCCACCCACCAAGGTGGGCGTCGAACAGCGCAGCCGTGGCCTTCCCGGTCCACGTCAGGTGGTGAACACCGTTGGTGATGGGGTGGATCTTCACGTGAGGGAACATCGTCATCGCCACCTCAGCGTTCAGCTTCGACACGGCGTTGACCGCGCCGGCCATGGCGATGCCGAGATGGCTCATCGAACAGGTGACTTCGTCGCCACTCAGCGCCTTGGCATCCGGTGGAAGCAGGTCGCCAAGCACCGCTTCGACGTCCGTCCAGGGGAAGCGGTCGTGCCCTGCAGGCACGGGCGTATGGGTGGTGAAGAGGGTGCGTGCTGCCAATTCTTCTCGGCTCCATCCTCGGCGCAGCATCTCAAGCGCTGCGAAGGTGCAATGCCCCTCGTTCAGATGCAAGCCGTCGATGGTGATTCCAAGCGCCTCCAGCGCGCGAACGCCGCCAACGCCGAGGAGGTACTCTTGCCGGATGCGCATCAGGTGGTCTCCGCCGTAAAGGCGGTCGCCCAAGCGGGCGTGGTCGGGTGTGTTGGCGTCGTGGCGCGTGTCCAGAAAATACACGGTGACTGAGCCACCGCTGGCACCGGCGAGGTCCGTGGACCAGACCCTGGCATGAAGGGCCCCTCCGTCAAGCGGAAGGGTGATCTCGACTCCGGTGTCCTGAAGATGATCGTTCGGGTCGATTTCGGGGTAGGTCTCGGTCTGGTTTCCCGCCGCGTCGAGGTGTTGGCGCCCGTAACCTTGGCGGTACAGAAGGCTCACACCGACCAAATCGATGGATGCATCCGCAGCCGACTTGACGTGATCACCTGCCAGCACGCCCAAGCCTCCTGAATAGGTGTGCAAATCGGAATGGAGGCCGATTTCTGCAGACAGGTAGGCGACGGGCATGGGTGGTCCTCCGAACGAGCAACTTCGCCCCTTTGCTGCAATCCTTTAACCAATCCGCCGGCGGAAAGTCCATGATAAACTCCAGAATTTGCACTCTATGACCCGGGGTCTCTATCGAAGGGCCACATCTGTTCTTTTGTCGCTTCTTTTTCTTTCTTCGACCACCCTTTCTGTGGTGGCTGGAGCGACCCCCGAGGACATCACGGCCGACGGGGATCTGAGTGAATGGTCCGCAGACACCCTGATGGGGACCGACGCCAACGGCGTGGGCCTGCACCTGACCTGGAACGAAACCCATCTGTCCATTGGATGGGAGGGCACCGACCTTTCGTCGACGGATGAGGGGGCGGATCTCTTTGTTTACCTCAACACCAGCGAAGGTGGCTCGGCCTTGTCTTCAGATTGGGGCTTTTCTCACGTCTTGCCCTTTGCAGCCGACCATGCTTTTGTCCTCGAGGATTCGTCGTATCATGCCATCATGGCGCACGGCGCAAGCGGCTGGGCCGCCACGCACGAGGAGAACACTGCAACCGACGTGCACACCTTCCCAGGTGAGCGTTACGTCGGTTGGTCGGGGAACCAGATCACAGAGGTCTCCCTCCCGTGGTCGACCATTGGTGATCCGACTCAGGTCGATTTCGTCATCTGGGCTCAGTGGCAAGACGCGGGTCACGTGTGGGCCGCTTTCCCACCGCAAAACCCGGCCTCGGCCAACGGTGCAGAGACTTTCACCCACCTGTACCACCTCCCAGACAGGAACGTCTCGACGTCCCCTGCTTCAATGGAGATTCAAACGGCCAGCGTGGTCGAGAAAGCGGACGATGCGCTCAACGTGGCCATCGTCTTCCACCAGCATCAACCGTACTACAAGAACAA
>DUHU01000147.1:4343-4593 GCA_013330765.1 Candidatus Poseidoniaceae archaeon
GCATCAACCGTACTACAAGAACAAACTCACTGGGATGTACGAACTGCCTTGGGTGCGCGTGCACGCCATGACCGAATACGTCGATTCGCCCGGCATCTTGGCACAGTATCCAGACACGAAGGTGACGTACAACCTCGTGCCCTCTTTCCTTGAGCAACTCACCGATTACCACCGCAACGAGACGGCCGACGTGCACACCGACTTTGCGCGCCGTGATTGGCCCACCAACACCGACGGGTCCGTGGCCGGT
>DUHU01000187.1:0-2551 GCA_013330765.1 Candidatus Poseidoniaceae archaeon
ATTTGCCGGTCAGGCGGGATGATGAGGGTCACGAGTTCGGTGCCGAAACCCCGCATTTCTCGCAGGTCTTCGAGGGCCATCTTGAGGCGCACGCGGCGGGCGGACAGTTCAGCGTCGTCGACCATGACCTTCCCCCCGCAATCCAAGGCCCGAACGAGGACGCTTCAACCCTTTGGGCGCGGGGATAGGATGAAGGGACGAGGGCGAAAGTCAGCGTCGATGGGTCGAACCTTTGTCGTGGCCCTAGGGGGAAGCACGCTTCGCCCAGAAGCCCAAGAGGACCGTGCGCGTTGGTTTGGTCGCCTTCGGCACGTCGTGCTTGGCTTGGAAGGCGAGGGCCGACGCCTTGGCCTCGTGGTCGGCGGCGGCGCTCCTGCCAGGGAAGGCATCGCCCTTGCCTCCACCGTGCTGAGCGACCGCGCTGCCTTGGACCACGTCGGCATCGCCGCAACGCGTCTCAACGCCACCGTGCTCCAACGCGTCCTGATGGACATTGGACTCGACGTGGCTCCATCCGTCCCGACAACCGTCGACGCGGCAGCCGCGATGTTGGACGAACATCACGTCGTGGTGATGGGAGGCACCGTGCCAGGTCACACCACCGATGCGGTCGCTGTGGAACTCGCCCGGGCCGCAGGAGCCTCCACGTGCATCATCGCCACCAACGTGGACCGCGTGTACGACGCGGACCCACGGACAAACGCTGACGCACAATCCTTCAGCGAAATGACCGTCGATGAATTGGCGGCGATCACCGGAATCGACACCCCGTTGGCCCCGGGGGCCTCCTCCGTGGTTGACCCGATGGCCGTCGGGCACGCCAAGCGTGCCGCGATTGATCTCGTGGTCCTTGACGGGCGGGATTTGGCACGTTTGGAGGCCGCCCTCGAGGGCAAAGCCTTCGACGGCACCCTCATCCGAAGCAACAGGTGAAACCCATGGTCGACGCAAAGGCAGCCAAAGCCCGTGCCAAGCCTGCAGCACAAGCCACCGCACGAGGTGGAACCGCCTTTGCTCCACACGCGCACTGCCGGATTTGCCAATGCCCGGTGGACGTGAAGGCCGACCCGAGGGTCTGCAAAGACCCCACGTGCATCGCGGAACTTGAGCGCCGGGAAGCATCCGAACGCCGGATGCGAACGTGGATGCTGATCTTCTTCGGGCTGTTCGCCCTCACGTTCATCGGACCGGTGCTGCTTCGCACCTTCGGCTGAGGCTCAAGCACGGTCGGACCGATGCCATCCTTCTGGGAGGCTCATTGGGTCCATCTCGCGCTTTCCTTCGCACAGACGCACAAGGTGCATCCGCAGGGCATCAAGGCCGACATCTTCGGTGGCCGAAATCGTGATGCGACCCTCTTCGTCCTTCAGCAGGGGCAGATCGGGTTGTCCCTCTGAACCGGAATCTCGCCATGCTTGTTCAGCGTCTTTGACGTCCTCCCAAGCCGAAGGCACCGGCTTGAGCAGGTCCGCCTTGGACGTGATAACCTCCAAAGGCGTCCCGGGAAGCAAGGTCTTCACTTCCTCGAGAAGGTGGAGTTGTTCTTCGGGAGGCGTCCCACATTCGCCGGTTGCATCGAAGAGGAAGAGCGCCACGGAACCGACGTGTTCGAGCGCTGCGATCGCTTGCTGCTCGATGGCATTTCGATCCTCCATGGGCCGGTCGAGCAAACCAGGGGTGTCGAGCATCTGATGGGCCAAACGCCGGTGTGTGAAGTGACCCACGTGGAGCTGCTTGGTGGTGAAGGGGTAGTGATTGACTTCCATGGTCCCGGTGGACAGAGCACCGATCAGCGCTGATTTGCCGACGTTTGGTGCGCCGCAAACGACGATGATCGGTTGCATGGCGTCAAGGTGAGGCAGTCGCTTCAGGGTCTCACGGGCTTCGCCAAGCCAGAGGAGGGAGGCCCCCACGCGCCCCATCACTGAAGCGATGCGCCCATAGGCCTCTTTCCGTGCATCGTGCATGAGCGGAATCTGAGCGGTACGCGTCATTTTTCGAACGTTTTGGGTCGAAATGCGACCGATTTGGGATGCGGCCCACTGGAGCATGGACAAGTGATGCCGGTATTGATCCGTACCGACGCAGGCCTCAATCATGGCCACGTCGAAGGTCGGCGATTGATCAAGCGAGGGCCACAAGCTGACCGTTTCTGTCAGGGTGGTGCACAACACGTCGGACGAGGTTTGGACCATGCGGCTCAACTGTTTCCTCGTGCGGAAGATTCGATTGGGGTCGTCAACGCGGTCTGCGGCCTTCTTGGCACGCCCGAAGGCCTTGTCCAGCAACTCGTCCTCGGTCAGGACCGTTGGGAGCCTCCGCCACTCGATACGCATGAGTCTCCCTAGACCCACGGCCGCCGCCCCCGATTTGAAACCACGCCCCATTGGAGGGTTCAAGAAGTCCGGACGTTGAGGCGCTGGCATGGCCAAGAAGAAGTCGACCGTTTCCCTCCCAGATTGGGCCACACCGTTGTGGAAGGATTTGGGCTCTCCCGACCTCGAAACCCACCTCAGCGTCGCGACAGGCGACCTCTTCGATCGCCGACACG
>DUHU01000187.1:2859-3408 GCA_013330765.1 Candidatus Poseidoniaceae archaeon
CCTCTTCGATCGCCGACACGGTCTGCGCCGAGACGACTTCGTCGAAATCATGCTTGACGTCCGTGCCCTTCCCGAGGGCGAGGACCCTTGGATTCGGGGCCGAATGATGTCCAGAACGCCGACGTCCGTCGAGATCCTGACCACTGAAGGGCGACACGTCTACATCGCACGTGAAGCCGTGGTGCGCATCGATTTGGTGGCGCACACCCGCCCTGCCTACATCGACGACGAGGAACTTCTCCGCTTCGAACGACGTGACCAAAAGCGCCGTTCCTCCCTCCATGAAACCGCAGAACGCAAGGCAGAGGGCAAGGACGACGGGCATCTTTGGGGTTGAGCCTCATCGCCAACTGGAACGAGGTCGACGGCGCATTGGAACGTGCTTGGAATTTTGACGACATGGCGGAAGCGGCACTGGCTGCTCAGAGGATTGCGGCCTTGTGCGACGAGTTGGACCATCACGCTGACGTCACCTTTGGGTGGGGCCATCTCACCGTTCGCTCCACCACACACGACGCAGGCCATACGGTGACGGAAAAGGATCGGACC
>DUHU01000042.1 GCA_013330765.1 Candidatus Poseidoniaceae archaeon
ATCGACCGCGGTTACGACCGTCGTACGTGCGAGGTCAGCGGCTTGTCGTATTGGACCTGCGACCCGGGCCGGACGACCAGCGGTGACACGGACCAAGACCCGTACACCTTCATTGGAAGGCCTATCCTTCCGGGATTCGATGAACGAGGGCACGCCCTGAAGGAACGCATGCGTGAATCCTTCCTCGCCGCATTTGAGGCCTCTGAACATACCCGCGTGGACCCGTATCCGGTGTTGGCCCGATGGCGGGATGACATTCACCTGACCATCGCCTCCATCGCTGATTTTCAACCCCACGTCACCAGCGGCCTCGCTGACCCTCCTGCCAATCCATTGACGATCTCTCAACCGTGCATTCGTCTCACCGACGTCGATGCAGTCGGGCGTTCTGGTCGTCACTTGACCACCTTCGAAATGATGGCTCATCACGTCTTCAACAGACCAGCAGACGGCGTCGAGCATTATTGGATCGAAACGTGTGTGGACCTTTGCCATCGGTTGTTGACCGAGACCTTTGCCATCGATCCCAACGAAGTCACCTATGTGGAAAATCCTTGGAGCGGCGGCGGAAACGCGGGCGCTGCTGTTGAAGTCATCGTTGGAGGCTTGGAACTTGCAACGCTCGTGTTCATGGATCTTGAGGAGCATCCAGAAGGCGACGTCGAGATCAAAGGGCTTCGTTACCGCACCATGCCGTTGCAAATCATCGATACAGGTTACGGATTGGAACGCTTCTGCTGGGCAGCGGCAGGGACACCGACCATCTACGAGGCCATCTATCCTGAATCGGTGGCTTGGCTCAAAGATCTGGCAAACTTTGACGCCGTGCTTTCTGCTCACAAAGGCGTCGATGTTGAGCGCTTGCTTGGTGAATTGAGCCGGCTCAACGGCATCATGAACATCGAGGCCGGTGTGGACGCCGAGGCCCTTCAAGCAACGCTGATCCAGCGCCTCGCAGAAGCAGGCGTCGATGTTGACGTCTCCCTGCTCACCGCCGTGACGGAACCTTTGGCCCGGATTTACGCCATTCCAGACCACCTTCACGCCCTCGCCCACATGCTTGGGGACGGCTTGGTTCCATCAAACGCCAAAGACGGTTACCTGGCACGGATGCTGGCGCGGCGCGTCCTCCGAATGTCCAACGAATTGGAGTTGAGCGTGACCTTGGCGGACCTCATGGGCCACCATTTGGACCATCATTTGCCAAACCGAAAGATGAAGCAAACACGTGAGGGCATGCTTCACATCCTCGATTTGGAGGAAGCCCGTTACAATGAGATGATGCGGAAATCGGACCGCTTGGTCAAGAAAGCGCTGGAGTCCACGACAAAAGACGCAACCTCCGTCGACGATGATCTGTTGTTCGAATTGGCCGATGTACACGGCCTCCAGCCTGAGATCGTCGTGGGTGTTGGGCGTGAAGCCGGTTGGACCGACCTCGTCTTGCGTGCCGGATTCGCCGCGGAGATGGCAGAACGTCACGCTCGCCTTGCCAAAGAAGCGGCCACATCGACCAAGGATGCCGACTTGGTGGAAGCCTTGCCCGACCTTCCAGCCACCTCGTTGTTGTTCTACGACGACGTACACATGACGGAAATGGAGGCCAGCGTGCTGACCTGCCGCCCGTTGTTGAACCAAGGGGTCGAGGGTGCAACACATGCTGTGGTCCTCGACAAGACCTGTTTCTACCCCGAGGGAGGCGGTCAGGAGGGCGACCAAGGGCGGCTCTCAACGGAAGCCAGCGATCGCCGGGTGCTGGACACCAAGAAACAAGGCGACCATGTCCTCCATCTGGTGGACGGTCCGTTGGAGGTCGGTGACTTGGTTCAGGGTTCCTTGGATGCTGCCCGACGTCAGCAACTGATGGACCACCACACCGCCGTCCACATCGTCGGCGGGGCTGCTCGTCGCATCCTCGGCCCTCACATCTTCCAGGCCGGTGCCAACAAATCCGTGGACAGCGCCCGTCTCGACATCACGCACCACACGCGATTGCAGCGTGAAGACCTTGATGCCATTGAGCGGTTGGCCAACGACGTCCTCGCTCAGGTTCAACGCACAGAAAAGACGGAACTTGATCGTCGGGACGCTGACCGCAAGCACGGTTTTGATCTGTACCAAGGCGGTGCTCCGAAAGGGTCCTCGGTGCGCATCCTTCGGATTGCGGACCATGACATTCAGGCGTGCGGTGGCACCCACCATGACGAACCCGGCCGCATCGGTTCCATTCGCATCGTGCGGTCTTCTGCTGTCCAAGACGGCGTCGAGCGACTCACTGTGGTCGCTGGACAGGCTGCGCTTCGCTACGCCCGTCAGCAGGACGAACTGCTGCGTGCCGCTTCTGATGCGCTGAGCGTCACCCCGGAGGACTTGCCACGTGCGGCCGAACGCTTCTTCACGGAATGGAAAGATCAGCAAAAGCGCATCAAACGGATGGAGCAGGAAATTGCCAAACTCCGAACGAGTGGTGGCGACGGCGGATCCACCATCGTGGACGGCGTGCGAATCATCGTGCAAGAGGTCGATGCAGACCTCAAGCAACTCACCAACATGCTCGGTGTCATGACCCGGGATCCCGAACAACCGACCGTCGCCGTGCTTGGTTCAAGGGAAGGCGGTGGCAAATTGCTCGTCGCGGTGACGGAAGGTACCGTTGCGGCGGAGCGTTACGATGCCGTGAAGCTTCTTCGCGCCATTGCCCACCACATCAAAGGCGGCGGTGG
>DUHU01000185.1 GCA_013330765.1 Candidatus Poseidoniaceae archaeon
GTTTCTTGACCTGCTTTTGCCGTCCGCCGCCCTTCTTGTCTCGCGAACCTCGGCGACGTTGACCGGTTGTTTTCGCAACCGGTTTTACGGCGATCTGCCTGAAGACATTCTGTGTGCCAGTCGACGTTGATTCTGGAGGGTTCTCGGGGCGAGCATCTGCTTGGAGTTGCGTGACGGGTTCCAAAGGTGCTGCAGCTGCTGTGACGGTGCTGGTTGCTTCAGAGATGATCACGGGACCTTCTGGTGTGGGAGCATTGGCCTTGAGGATGGACTGCGCAGCGGCTTTGTTCTCTTGAGACAAGCGGAACAACCGTTCACGCTCGGTTTCGACAGGCTCCTGAGGCACGGCCGCTGCTGGCGAAGCGGTCGGGGTGGTGGATTCGACGTCCACGGTACCCGCGGCTTTGTCACCCAGTGCTTTCTGGGCTTGGGCAGCCTTGCGCCGCAATTCGTCTTGACCTTGCGGTTGGGCGCCGGGTCCCGTCGTTGCTGAGCGTTGTTGCTGGGCTTCAGCATCCCGCGCACGCTTTGCGTTTTCTTCACGCCTGCGTTGGCGTTCTGCTCCAGCGTTCTGTGCAAATGGGTTCAGTGGTTCGCGACGACGTCCACGACCACCTCGACCTTGCACGATGCTGCCTCAGTGGATGGCCTGAACGACCGCATAAAAAGGGTTGGCCGAGGATTCTACCATGCGATGGGCGTCGCATCGGTACGGAGGCCCGGATCAACGGCGGATTCGTTCAATGACGTTGTCCTTCCTGCACCCAATTCCAGCCAACCGAGTTGGGCAATCATGGTGCCGTTGTCGATGCAATAGATCCGAGGCGGTGCATGGCTGCTTCCTTCCCGTTCCTTGGCCATGATTGTGCACATGTCCCGGAGCCGTTGATTGCAAGCCACGCCACCCCCAAGGAGCAATTCGTGCTTCCCAGAATGCGCCATGGCCCGCTCGGCCACTTCGACGCATGCAGCGAATGCGTGTTCCTGCAGTGACCAGCACACGGCATCGAATGGAGCACCCTTTTGGACGAGGGCGACGGCCGCGGTCATCAGACCAGAGAAGGCCATGTCCATCCCACGTACGGCATATGGGAGTTCGAGCCCGTCAAGGGTCGCGTTTGGATGAGCATCGAGGTGGGCGCGGGCATGTTGTTCAATGACGGGGCCTCCCGGGAAGGGGTGTCCGAATTTCCGGGCGAATTTGTCCAACATGTTGCCAATGCCGATGTCGAGGGTTTCTCCCAACACGCGGTACCGCCCATCCAACCGGGTGATCACCTGAGTGTTACCTCCTGAGACGTAAAGCAAAACCGGGTCGTCGCAATCGCACTCGGACCGACCAATTTCGATGTGCGCCACACAATGGTTCACGCCGATAAGGGGGACCTCGTGTGCCGCAGCAAGGGCCCGCGCAATGCCGGCTCCAACCTGCAAACATGGACCCATGCCTGGGCCTTGTGAAAACGCCACACCTCCAAGATTTGAGAGCGACAGTTCGTGTTGTTCCAAGAGTTTCGTCAGAAGATTATCGGCAACGTCCCGATGATGATCGGCCGCTTCCCGAGGATGAATTCCCCCCACTGTCGGCCGAATGGTGTCCGTGGCTGCTGGCAGCGCTTGACCGTTTGAGAGAACAGCACCATAGGACAGCGTATGGGCAGTGGACTCGAGGCCCAAAATCCAACCGTCCATGCCAATCGCGGGTGATGATGATTCATCAACCCTCACCTTCTCGTCGTACCATGCGCACGCTGGTGTCGACCGTCGGAGCGGTCGTCACCGTACCCTCTATTGATTCCTCAACAATATTGGATGGAGCGGACATTCTCATTGATAACGGAGTTATCGTCAATATTCAAGCATCAGGTGAGTTGGTGGATGAGTTCGACGCCGGTTCGAACAACGATGAATCGTTTCAGTACCTCAACGTCGGTGAACGTGCCATCGTCCCTGGATTGATCGATGCTCACACGCACCTGATTTGGACCGGAGATCGAAGTGACGAAGTGGGGAAGCGCCTCAGTGGCATGTCCTACCATGACATCGCCGCCGCAGGAGGAGGCATCGGCCGAACGGTTCGAGCAACGTCCAAAGCCTCTGCATCGGATTTGCTTTCCATTGGATTGGACCGTGCGGCCACAGCACGACGTTCTGGCACCACGTACCTCGAAGCAAAATCTGGTTATGGCCTGGAGACCGACGCTGAACTCAAACAAATTCAGGCCGCCCACGACGTTGGTGAAGTCCTTGGGATGCCGGGTGTCCATCCAACATGGCTCGGCGCCCATGCCATTCCTGAAGGCGACACGGAAGAGAATACCGTGGAACGGTTGCTGTCCGAACAACTTCCTGCAGTCTTGGATCAAGGCTTGGCAAAGAGCGCCGACGTCTTCTGTGAACCGGGTTGGTTTTCGTTGGAGTCGACCGAGCGGATCCTCACTTATGCCATGGGTTGCGGATTGTCTGGGCGCCTCCATATCGATGAATTCGTCGACGGTAAGGGAGGTGCATTGGCGTCCAAACTTGGTGTTGTGACGGCCGACCA
>DUHU01000022.1 GCA_013330765.1 Candidatus Poseidoniaceae archaeon
TCCGCACCCTGATAGCCGAGGATTCGAAGAGCAAGAGTGACGAAGCCTTCATGCCCGGTGGGTCCAGCCGTACAGCGAGGTGGACGTGTGGAGATCGATCCGTGGAGCAGCGCTCAATCCACCGACTATGAGGGCATCGTTGCCCGTTTTGGCCTCAACCGGATGGAAGGGCTGGACCTCCCCGATCCGACTCGGCTTCACCGTCGTGGCATCGTGTTTGCTCACCGCGACCTTGAGGGGGTGCTCGATGCCCAGCGCAAAGGGGAGCCGTTCGGTGTGCTTACCGGCCTGATGCCATCCGGTCGCATGCATCTTGGTCATTCGATGGTCATCGACCAGGTGCGATGGTTTCAGCAGCATGGAGGCGACGTGACCATCGCCGTGGCCGACCTTGAGAGCCAGGCCACGCGTGGCGTTGGGCTCAAGGAAGGACGGAAGATTGCCTTGGAGCAATACATCGCCAACTACGCGGCACTCGGGCTCGATCCGGAGCGCACGCAGGTGTACTTCCAGTCCTCACGACCCATCGTCCAGCGGCTCGGTTTCCAACTCGGTCGACGAACCAACCTCTCCGAGTTTGAAGCGATTTACGGATTCAAGGGAGAAACGAACTTGGCCCACGTGCAAGCACCCTTGGTGCAAGCGGGCGACATCCTCCATCCCCAAACGGAGGAATATGGAGGCCTTCGGCCAATCGTGGTCCCCGTTGGCGTGGACCAAGATCCGCACTTGCGTTTGACCCGGGGCTTGGCCTCGAAAACCAATTGGTTCAACCTCAAGGAAGGAAAGCATGCCGGACTGACCGTCGCCCTTTCCGTCCAAGAAGACAACGCAGTGGCCCTTGGGCAACAGGCCGACGGAAGGGTGGATCGTAACGTCCGACAAGCCGTGTTCGACCGCATTGTCGAACGCTTGAGCGCCCTGGGTTTCAGCGACCTTCGTCCCAATCCTAAACATGGCACGGTGGACGTACCTTCGGCCTCAAAACGCGATCTTGCGGCCGTCCGGCTTGCGCTGCTGGGTTTGGAACGTGAACTCGGCGGCATGGGGCTCATGCCTCCTGCATCCACCTACCATCATTTCGCCGTGGGCCTCGACGGCGACAAGATGTCCAGCAGCCGTCCGGATTCCACCATCTTCCTTGGCGACGAGCCTGCCAAAGTGGCGAAGAAAATTCGCCGGGCCTTTTCTGGCGGTCAGCCGACCGTGGAAGAGCATCGCCGCCTCGGTGGGGATCCTGACCGTGACGTGGCGTTCCAGTACATGGCCTATTTCTTTGAAGAGGACGATGCCGTCCTCGCGGATTCGGCCGAATCCTACCGGGCTGGGCGGCTCCTTGCAGGGGAGATGAAGCAAGCCTGCCTCGACCGTGCTGAAACATGGCTCGGAGACCTCGCCGAACGGCGAGACGAGCACGCTCATCTTGTCGAGGCTTTCCTTGCTCCCGACGCTCGATGAGCCTTAGGACGAGAACACGGGCGGCTCAGGGCCCATCGGAAGGACGTCGGTTTCCTCGGCGGTCAATTCCCGCTGCTCTGCGTCATCGTCAAGGATCAACGAGCGGCCGCTCGGGTCGAGCAATTCCAACGTCAATGGCTCGTCGAATTGCGCAGCCATGGCCATGGCCAGACGCATCCGCAACCGGTCCAATTCGCCACGCTCGGAGGGGAGATCCCCATGCGCCACCACGTCACGTTCGACGATGTCAAGCACGTCCACAAAGCGCTGGATCACGCCCTCAACGTTGGACACGTAGCCCGTTGAAGACGCGCCCGGGGACACCTCCAAATCCAACTCAGGGATTCGCACCGTGCACGCCGTTGAGCGAACCACACGGGCGGTCAGGTGACGGCGTGATGTGAGGTGCAGCGTCCAGCGGGTCGGCGTTTGGGCCTCGGCGGGGATCAAGTCGGTTTGCCGCCATCCGCACGAAAGGCACAGCAGCGTGACCTGCGTGTGTTCTCCGAAATAGGGAATTTCGTCGATGTGCGTACGAAGGCGGAGGTTTTCCTCATCACCGCAGGTGGGGCAAGGCGCGTTGACGACTTGCTCCATTCACCAACGCCTCCCGTCGCCCTCTGGGCGGACGGTTTCTGGTGCGTCCTCGACGCCGCGAATGCCTTCAATTCCCGGTGGCAGCACCAGGATTCGGGTGTCGGTCAATTGCAGCAGCCGACCGCCCAAGTCGTCCTCGACAAAGACGGAGATGTGGTCCAGCGCAGCACGGAAATCATCCCGCCGTCCGAAGAGGGGGGCGACATCGAGGAGGGTGATGTGGCCTTCAGCAGCCCAATCCATCACCTGTCCAATGCCGTCCATGCTGGCCAATGAGGCCCGGTGGATCACAGGCGATTCGGGTCCGACCGGGACCGGAGCATTCGGGTAGAGATTCCGCAGGTCGAGGTAGGCATGCGGTACGGTCGGGGCGGAGGGGACGCGACGTGCTTCTTGACGAAGGCTTGGCATGTCGAATTGTTCGAGGGGTGAGCCCAAGGTCGTGCTTGGGGGCTCCTCCGGTGAACCCGTGAAGGCGTCGAGCGAGGACTGCCACTCGTCGCTCTCGGACCGTCGGGCCATGGTTCGGGGCGGTGTCGATGTCCCATGAAGCCTCGCCTGCGTTGACGGCGGATTCATAAGGGTCCGTCAGACAGTCCTTCTCACGCACCCGTTGTTCATACGGGGTGGCGGAGGTGAGCAACCATGATTCAGGGCGAGCATGAAGGCGTTCTCAAAACCGGTACGAGCACCGTGGGCATCACGTTTGACGGCGGTGCAGTCGTCGGGGCTGACCACCGTGCCACCATGGGCCACTTCGTGGCCAACAAGAGCGTCCAGAAGTTGTTCCGCATTGGAGACAACCTCGGATTGACCACGGCCGGCCTTGTCGGTCACGCTCAGTCCCTGTCGCGTACCCTCAGGGCCGAAGTGGCGCTCTTCGAGTTGCGACGTGGCCAACAGATGACCGTCAAGGGTGTTGCCACCCTGACCGCGAACATCCTCTCTGGCCGGCCCCACTGGGTTCAGCTCCTCATCGTCGGTGTTGATCCTGACGGACCTTCGGTGTACTCCATCGACTCGGCCGGTGGTTCCATCCCCGACGTGTACTGCGCGACCGGCTCCGGCTCTCCGTACATGTACGGTGTCCTCGAAGAC
>DUHU01000034.1 GCA_013330765.1 Candidatus Poseidoniaceae archaeon
CCGTCACCGTCGTCGTCGTCATCCGCGTTGTTGCCGATGCCGTCGTTGTCGGTGTCCACCCACTCGGTGGGGTCGACCGGGAAGGCGTCCACGCCGTCGCCGTAGCCGTCATCGTCGCAATCTGGGTCCAGGCTGCAGCCCGCTTCTTCCGCACCGTCGAGCACCCCGTCGTTGTCGTCGTCAGGGTCGACGTGATCTGGGATGCCGTCGTTGTCGAAGTCCGCGCTGATGGTGATGGTCAGCGTGGCCGAATCGTTCGCGCCGGAGGCCGTGTACGCAGTAATGGTGTAGACGACAGGGCCACTGACGTTGGTCGGCGTGCCCCACAGGGTGCCGTTCGACGTCCCGAAGTTCAGGCCCGTCGGCAGGTCTGGCGTCACGTTCCACAACACGGCCGCGTCACCCGAAGTTTGCCCGGTGAAGGGCTGCATTGCGCTGTTGTTTGTCAAGTCGAGGCTCGTGAGCGGCAGGGTCAGCGTGATCTGCTCGACCGGCTCAAGCACCTCGATGTTGAGGACGTAACTCGCCGTGGCGCCCGAGATGGACGTCACCGTGACGGTGTGGTTGGCAGCAGCAGCGAACACCGTCGGTGTTCCATAGATGGTCCCGTTGGTCGAGCCGAGATGAAGGCCAAGCGGCAAGCTGGGCGTAATCGCCCAAGAGGCCGGCGTTTCACCGGTCGTTTGTCCGCCGAAATTCTGCATCGTCGTGCCGTTGACCAAGGACAGGTTCGAAGCAGGGAACACCAGCGCGATCCCCGCTCCGGGGACGGTGACGTTGACCTGCACGGTGAACGAACCGGCGTTGTTGGTGGCCGTGATGTTGACGCTCGTGGTGTTCTGAATCAAAATCGCCGTACCCGTGATGCGCCCTGAGAGGTTGTCGAAGGACAAGCCCATCGGCAGGGTGCCGCTCATCGACCACGTTTCCACCGCGCCACCGAGGTTGACCGGATCCTCGTTGACGACGCTATCGCGTGGGAACCACAGGCTGTTGTTGCCACCGTAGGTGATGTCAGGCAGCGGTTCCTGAATCTCAAGGACGATGACTTCCCGTTCACAATCGTTCCAATCGTTGCACACCTCAACCACGTACGTCGTGGCAGTCAAGTTCCCAGAAGGTGTCCCGACGATGCTGCCGTTGGAAAGCAGGCTCAGGCCGCTTGGCAAGTCTGGGCTCACTCGAGCGGGTTGCAAACCACTGCCGGTCAAAGCAGTCGCATGAACGGCGGTGGGCACGCCTCTGGTGGCGGTGATGGTGTCTGGGAGGTCGAAGCCGACCTGAATGTGCATTCGACCGAGCATGATTTGATGGCTGAAGGTTCGCCCGTCAGCGCTCATGTTCAACCAATAGGGAACCGGAGTGAACGTCGCGGATGTTGTGGCGAACGTGATGGCTCCTGTTGCGCTGTTGAACGTGAGACCATTTGGCAACCACGTGCTCCCATTTAGACCCACAAGCGACCACGTTTCGCCAAGGTCTGAAGCAGAGGATGGAGTTTTTGTGGCAAGGTCAGGATAGCGGACATAGTTGGTTCCGAGCGGTTTGGGGTCGTGTTCAGCGGTGTGTCCCATTCCTGAAGAGAATCGGAGCACGCTGGCCACGATACCGTCCACCTGTCGGCCGTCGACATACTGCCATGTGATGGGTTGAGGATCATTGTTCGATGTCCCGTAATATTGGTCCAGCAAGATCATTGGGAGGCCCGCGGCATCCAGCCTGATGTAGGAACTGTAGCGCATGTCGCTCCAATCGTTGCCTGGGTCATCGAACATCGCTGCGGCCGAAGAGACCACCGTGCCGTTGCCTTCCACCACAAAGAAATCAAGACGGTTTTCGCTTGAGCTTGCCCTGGTGTTGGAGTAAACGTACACCCGTTGGCCGTCGTCAATGCCCCTCACGTCCATGTAATGCGTGCCTTCTCCGAGGTCGACCGTCGTATCAAGGCCGCTTTGCAGGTCTGCACCCTGAAGAGCATCCACCCCGAGGCGAGCACCGTCAGATGCTCGGAAGTGGAACATGTGCAACGGATGAGCGGGCATGGTGCTTGCGTTGTACGTCAGCGCCCCATCGACGTCGGATCCAGAGGGGAGGCCGGCCGTGGTGTTGGTCACGCCAGCGTCGAGATACACTCCCGTGGCGGCCCCCTCTGGTGTGGAACGGACCACGACGATGCTGTCGTCGTCGAGGACCATCTGGTTGTACCGAACGTACTCCTGATTGAGGCCGTCGTGTTGGTACCACATCGCAGAACCGTTCGTGTCGAACATCACCATGTAATGATCGCCATACCGGTCCAGAGTCAATGAGGATTGAGGCAAAGAGAAACTTGGATCGGCATCGGGAAGAGGAAGGTCATCCCATCCGTGGGATTGCACCGAGACGTAGGACAAGAGCATGCTCCCGTTGCTCGTTCGGTCCAAATCCAAACGCTGGAAATGGGGTTTGTCGTTGGACGAAGACGACCAGGCGTTCGAAAGTTTGACCCACTCGACTTCTCCGTCGCTGGTCAATTTCGAGAGCATCATGCTCGGCATGTGTGCGGACGTACTGCTATCACAAGAGCTGCTGGTTGTATCGGTGATGATGGCATGACCACCAAATGTTCCGATGTAGTTCAACGTGCTGCAAAATTGAATGGCCAAACCGATGCTACCGTCATCTGAAACGCTGATGTGCTCATCCACCATGGTCATGGTATTCGTCATTGGATTCGCGTTGCCATGCCCCCAATACCTGCCCCAAGCCAGGCGGTTGCCTGAACTGTCAGAGAACTTGGTGCTTGACCCGTTTCCTGCAGGGTGCTCGTGATGTTGCGTCCAGCGAACCAAACCCTCCTGTCCGAAGGCTGCTAGCACCAGTTTGGGTGCATAGAACCACTCGTCGCACACGGTTTCGGTGCTGTAGAGCGTCGTACACGAATCGGCGAAGGCAATGTTCTGCTCACTGTTTGCGAATTCGACGACATGAGCGGGTGCGCTGGATCCGCTCGGGGCGTTGAACAACACCAGCGGGTCACCGTTTGCATCAAGGGCAAGATCAAGCGGGCGGGTGGAACCATAGGTGCTGATGGCTGAGGTCCAATTCACCACATTGCTGCCCCCTGGACGGTAGGCGGTAAGCACCAAATCAGACGAGTGGATGCTGCGTCCAAATGAATCCGTGCCGCTTTGTTGTGTGGTGAGGGTGTACAAGCGACCGTCGCTCGAGGTGATCACATGCGATGCCTTTTGGATGCTGTTCGAGTACACTGGGCCTTTGTCGGGTGCGTTGACCAGCGCCGCTTCGAAGACGCGCAAGGTCACCACCAAGTCCACCGTGGCGCCGTTCGAAGCAATGCGAAGGGTGACGTTCACGCCTTCTGGCATCGGCACGGTGGGCGTACCTGAAATGGCACCTGTCGTGGGGTTCAACACCAGACCGTTGGGCAGGCCTGATGGCGCTGTCACGCCGGTAACGGCATATCCTCCAAACGGAATGGGTTCCGCGTTGCTGGCCCGATCCACCTCGAAAGTGAGGTCGTCCTCATTGAAATGCAACATGGCGCCTTGACTGGCATCGCAGGTCCCGTCACCGTTGGCGTCCGCAGGCGTCCACGTGGGGTCGGCAGCAGGATCGGTACGCAACACCGGTTGGAACACCTTCACAGGTTGCGAGTCGCTGTTTGCCGTGGTCACCACGACGGTGGACAATCCCGCGTCGTCCGTGGCGTGTCCAATGGTCGAAATGCTTGTCCATGAAAGGGGGCCACCGGGAAGCACAGAAACCACCGGTGATGCGGATGCATTCAGTTCAGCAAGTCCGATGGAACGGTTGCTGAGCATGTAGGACAAACGAACGCCGCCAGCGGGGGTCCAGTCCAATCCAAAGGAGTTGGGAGTGGGATAAGAATGAGCGTACCCCCCCGTGACTGAACCAACGTGATGGACGAACGGTGATGTTTCGTTGATGACCACATGCTCGTAGTCGATCAGCGAGTTGGAAGCGGTGGGGATCACCCAATGCACGTTGCCTTGGCCGTCCATGACCATCTTCCCTGGAGCGTTGGTGTAGGAGGTGTGCGAGGTCAGGGAGGTGGGCAGCGTGTAGGGGGTCGCATCAATGTCGAAGTCGTCGAACGTTTCGTTCCAGCGCTGAAGGCTGACTTGGACGTCAAAAACCGTCTTGAGCACGCCGAAACTGTGTGTGGCAGGATGGTCGTTGCTTTCGAGAAGAAGCAGGTCTCCGTTTGGTAGGCGGAGGACTTGGACCGGATAGTCTCCGGTGTTCGTCACCGACCTTTGGTGGGCGTTGCCGTCCTGGAGGAAATTGGAACCGCGCCAGTTGACCTCTCCAGTGGAGGTCATGAAGGGAGCCATGATTTGCCCTGGGTTCAATGGCGCCGACCGATGCGTGTCCACATCAGGCACGCTTCCGTCGTAATGGAGCAACGTCGTGCGGGTGTATCTGTTATTGCTGCCAGCCCATTCGTAATCGGTCACGGCTGCAAAGGCACCAAAATCGGCCACACGCATGCCCTTATCGTTGCTTGACCATCCCGCATAACGCTGTCCAGTCGCCATTGGATCGTCCTCCGTCAGGTCGAACACGTAGGTGCCGAAGCCTTCTGCTTCTGCAGCAAACATTGGCGTGTCCATGCGGGGGCCTCCGAGGAAAACCGCTCCGCGGTTGACATCGATGTCGGCCGGTGGCAGGTCTCGAAGCACGACGCCTTGAGGCGAGCACATGCGTTCATCGGCATCGTCCCAGCCATCGCCGTCCATGTCTGCGTCGAGCGCATCGCAGGTGCCGTCGCCGTCAAGGTCACCGGGAAGGCGGGTGTTGAGCAGCGGATGCGTCCCACAGGAGACCTCGTCAAGGTCGCTCCAACCGTCGTTGTCGTCGTCCGCGTCCTCGAACAAGAAGGTCGTACACCCGTTGACCAGTGCATCGGGGTGACCGTCGCGGTCGGTATCGATGGAAGCACATTCGTCCCTTGGGAAGGCGTCCTCATGGTCGAGGACGCCGTCATCATCGTCGTCGTCGTCCCAGAGGTCTTTGACGCCGTCACCGTCGGTGTCGTGATTCCGCAAATCAAGATTCACCGTGCCGTAGTTCAACGCCATCTCGACGGTGATGGAGCTGCCGTCGGTGAGCTCACCGGCGGCGCCGAGCAGGCCGGGGGCACCAAGGCAGAGCACTTCAGCGTCCAACCGGAGGACGCAAGGACCGTCCATCTGCACAATCCGTCCACCGAACACGGAGGAACCGCGCGAACCGTCGACGCACTCCGGTGAAGATTCCGGCCCGATGCCACAAAGCACACCGTCGTGATCCAGAGCAAGGCTCCCGGGTTTCAGCACAGGAAGGTCAAGAACGGCGCCGTCTTCGGTCAACTCCAGAGGACCCCGCAGCGTGTATTCAACCCCGACATCGCTCAAGACGTCGTGAAGACCATCCGCATCAGTGAGGACGATGTGGTTGATCGTGCCGCCAGAGCTCGTGACGTCGAAGCAGGTGGCCCGCACCAAAGAGGCATGGATGGCGCACACTTGGGCAGCCCCGTTGGCAAATCCTTCGTGAAGGCTGACGATGCGGGCGCCGGCGAGGTCCACCTCAAAGTGCGAACGGTCGTTGCTCGGCGACCAACACCGCACGCTACCGTCGGCCAGGAGAGCGCACGATTGAGCGATGCCGACGACGTCCGTCAAGACACCGCTGGGCGTACCCGATCCGACCACATGGCGGGCATCGCCATCGGCCCTGATGTGGTTCTGGTTCTGTCCATACCCGTTGATGTTCGCGCTGACGCCGGCCCAGATGGCCCAACCCCAACACGTCACCGTGCCGTTTTCGAGCAGGGCACACGTGGTGGTTGGCGAATTCGCAAGGATGTGAATTTGGGTCAAGTCCGTCGCATACACCTCGGTGCCGAGGTCCACGAAGGGCATGTTGGCACCCATTTCATTCGGTGCGTCCAGCAACTCCCAATCCAAGTAGGCAGGATCGTCGTTCCAGCACTTGACGAGCCCTTCGTGCGAGCGAACACAAGGCACCCCGGTGGTTCCGGAAGCCACAAGTTCAGCGACGTCCCACGGTTGCCGGTCCAATTCAAAGGTAGGGGCATCGAGTTCAAGCGCTGAACTGTACAAATTTACCGACGTGCTTGGCGCACCGAGGTCGGGGCCAAGGCCACCGCCGTTTCCAAGGCCGCCGTACGTGTCGGAGCCCCAACAATACACGCGATGGGTGTCCGCTGCGTTGCGGAGGATGGCGCAGGCGCGCTGGTCATAATCGCTGACTTCGACCGCGACAGGCACCCAACCTGAGGGCAGGCTCACCGTCACCGGCGTGGCCGAAGAGGAGGTCAAACTGCCCCCGTTGCCAAGAACGCCCGTGGTTTCGTTGCCCCAACAACTCAGCGTCCCGTTCAATATGGCGCACGCAGAGGTTGCGCCGATGGAAAGGGACCTGGTCCTGTTTTGGACGTCCTCGTACACGAGGTTCCAGGTTGAATGGTCTTGCGATTGAGATTCGCACGCCAATCCAACACCGTCCAAGGGGATGGAACACGTTTGCTTTGGCCCGACATCCGCCGTGCCGAGCAAGGCGTCGGAATTCGATGAGGAGGAGGAGGTGGTGGTGGTGGCAGGGGGAGTGGTGGTGATGGATGTCAATTCACTTGACACTGCAGAACGAGCCTCAGCGGTCGGAAGCACGTCGCCCACTTCGGTGACCTTGAGGGTGTATTCCAGGAGGCCGTTTCCGTTTTGATTGGTCTTGACGCCGATCACCAACATCGATGGGTCATTCCATGAAACCGAGTGAACCAATTGGTTTTCAGGCCCAGAACCTGTGGCTGAGGACCCTATGCGATCCTTGACCGACCCGCTGCTTGAATCGTAGACTGAAATCTTTGTCTGTCCATAGATGACGTTGCTGCTGCCCGCGTTGTGCCGGTCTGTGGTGAGCGCTTCGATCAGATAGGAACGGCCGACCTCGACCGGCACGAGATGAAGGTCCTCCCAATTCGAATAGGTCACCCCGCTCACGGTGGCCTTGCCGACCCGAAGACCAGAACAGTCCACTGGAAGCGTGGTGTGATTCGCCATCGTGACGTGTCCGTTGGAGGTGGAGGCCCCGATGGGCAGCACTGGCGTACCGTCGAGGGGATCGGGCACTGAGTTCGAAGTGTAGGTGAAACCACAACCAGACGCCGTTGAGGCGTTGTCGATCAACCCTTGCCATTCGGTGGTCGGCGACCTTGGAAGGTTGGTGGACGGTGTGTATCCCGTCCAACAGGTTGTGCTTCCTTCGACGTCCGTGGCGCAGGTCCTGTTGGGGCCTGCGTTCAGGTCGGAGGTTGGATTGACGTCGGTCAATTGCATCACCGGCATGGTGGAGTTCGCAACGCTGTAGGCTGCACCTTCCACGACGTCGATGCCGTGAACGGCGGCGCGGAGCGATAATCTGTTTTGGACGGTTGGATAACTGTTCGTTCTCGTGGACCATTCGGCTTGGAGGGTGTGTGTGCCTCGCTCGAGATCAATGGAGATGTTGATTTGTTCGTTGCTAGTTGTGCTCACCGCGGCGAGGGTCTCACCACCGAGCGTAAGCTCCAGCCCAAGTTGCGCGTTGAGCGCCGTCAGGTTGAGGACCAAGGTGGCATCCATGGGGAGGGTGAAATCAACCTCTGAGTTGTGGACGTTGACGTGATTGCAGCAACCGATTCTGGCCAAGGAAACCGTGTCGATGCCGTGCTCAAACACGCTGAAACGGTTGTTGGCAGAGACACTGCCACGCCACGATGAAACCAACCAAGGGGTGAGTTCCGTGTCAACGTGCACCACGCCGCCAGGATTGGCCGCCACGTGCTTCCCAAGGCCACCCTCAAGGTTCGATCCCCAGCACCACACGTCGCCACGCTGGTCGTGAATGCACGTGTGGTTGTTGCCGGTCGCCACGCCGAGGGCGCGAACGTCGTCTTGAAGGGCCACCAAGCCTGGAAGGGCGCTGGCATAGGACGTGTTTCGGCCCAACTGGCCGTGGTCGTTCGCACCCCAGCAGTACACGTCTCCGTCCGTGGTGACCGTGCACGCGTGCCGCTCCCCGGCATCCAGGTCCACCGCGACGGACCAATTTGGCAAGTCGACGCCGTAGCCAAAGGTCTGCGATGAAGAAGAGACAGCGGAGGCGACGCTGCTTCCAAGTTGGTCGTCGCCGTTTTCGCCCCAGCACACCACAGCGGGTTGCGTCAAAGAAAGGTGAACGTCGCCGGTGATGGCACAGCCGAACCCGTCGCCGAGGGCAACCGTCCGTGTGCCGCGTGGATGAACGTCGTCGTCGACATCGTCATCGGCATCGCAGATGCCGTCCCCGTCGGCGTCAGTGGGCG
>DUHU01000011.1 GCA_013330765.1 Candidatus Poseidoniaceae archaeon
ATACCTCTTCCAGATGCTCGCAGAAACGAACCTCGCCACCTTCGAGGAACTTGGCGTGAAGAAAATCGTCTCCTCCTGCCCCCACTGCTTCCACACGCTTGGAAAGGAGTACAAGGCGTTCGGGGGCGAAGACATCGAGGTCCTGCACCACAGCCAACTCATCTCCACCCTCCAGCGCGACGGGAAACTCCCCGCACCGAAGCACGACGGCGAGGTCACCTTCCACGACCCGTGTTACCTCGGTCGCATCGGTGGTGAAACCGAAGCGCCTCGAGAGATCATTGGCGGCGTGGACGCCGAGCCTGCACGCTCCGGCAAGCAGTCCTTCTGCTGCGGTGCCGGTGGCGCACAGATGTGGATGGAGGAAATCGTCGACGACGATCACGACCGCGTCAACGTCATCCGCGCCCGCGAACTCGCGGCCACGGGTGCCGACACCGTCGCCGTCGGCTGCCCCTTCTGTTCCACGATGGTCACCGACGGCCTCGCTGCCATCGACGTCGACATGCAAGTGCAGGACGTTGCGGAGATGGTCTGGGCCCAAATCAAGGCCAACGATGCCGCCATCAAGGCGAACAAAGCGGCCGCTGAAACCACCGAGGAAGTCGAGGCCTGAGTTCCGTGGACGTCGAGGCGCTTGCGCGCTGGTACGGACGCAACGCCCGGGACCTTCCATGGCGACGAACGACCGACCCTTGGGCCATCCTGCTTTCTGAAGTGCTGTTGCAACAGACACAGGTCGCTCGAGGCATCGAGTATTGGCGTCGCCTTCTGGACCGCTTTCCAACGGTGACTTCGATGGCAGAAGCGGAGGTCGACGAAGTCATGCACTTGTGGCAGGGCGCCGGGTACTACGCCCGCGGCCGCCGTTTGCATGCCCTTTCCGTGGAGGTCTGCGCACCCGGAGGCCCATGGGGCGGTGATTTGCCCTCTCCCTCAACGTGCGACGACGTGGTCGCGGGTTTCCAGTCCCTTCCCGGCATTGGACCGTACACCGCTGCAGCGGTGGCGTCGATCGCCCATGAGGTTCCTGCGGCCGTCGTCGACGGCAACGTCCGACGCGTCGTGGCCCGGCAAACGGCTACGCTCAAACCCACGGCAGGTGATGTCACGTCCTTGGCACAAGCGTGGATGGACGATGCCCACGGACGAAACGTGCCACCGAGCGTGTGGAATCAGGCGGTGATGGAGCTCGGCGCCACCGTTTGCACGCCGCGTGCCCCTCGGTGCTCAGATTGCCCGGTGCAGCAGGGATGCCTCGCACGCGATCACGCCAGTGGCCCCACTGCTTTCCCCGCTCCCGCCAAACGCCGCGTGATCACGGAACGGCTCGTGGCGTTGGTCGACGTGGACGCACAAGGCCGCCCACATCTGGTCCAACGACCGTCTGAAGCACGTTTTGGCGGCCTGTGGGGTCCGCGCTATCTTGACGCCAACGATGCTGCTGTCGTGGACGAATGCGGGCGACGCACAAAGGCCGGTGATGTGGTGCATCTGCTCAGCCACCGTCGTCTCGAGGTCGAAGTGTGGGCGGGCCAGACTGAGCACGGCGTGGATCCTGCGAACAAAGCCATCAGCACGCTCGATGAACGCGTGCTCCACCTTGCCAAAGGGGCATGAACACAATCGCGTGAAGGTCAATTCCGACGCTCAAACATCGGGTCATGCCGCCGTATTTTGGACAACGGCAAGGTCCTGTTCGAGCGAGGCGATGCCCCACCAAATACCGCCCACAAGCAGGTATTCGCCCAGCGCTGCGATGGTCCACCACGGATGGCCTGCGTTGGCGGTGGGAAGCGTCAGGTCTGGATTGACCAGAAGGGCGACGGCAGCCGCAATGAAATGCACCGCGATGCCGATGCCGACGCACCACAGCGCCCACTTTCGTTGTGCAAAGCCCTGTGTGGCGCCTGAGGAACGCAGGCGCTTCTGGACCATACCAAGCCACAGCCAACCGAAAATGAAGATGCCCACAGCGGCAAGGATGTGCGCGTTCAGGTGGGTGTACATCGAGCGGTTGGCCATGACCACCACGCATCCTGCGGCGAGGAGGCCGATGACGCGTTCCAGCGACCACGGGCGTGGTGCGGTTTGAGTCATCGCCCAAACCGTCCACGCTTGCCACACACCGCTGACGGTCAGGCCGAGGGTGAAGATCAGGGCTTCCGGGCCCGGAAAATCGGCTTGCGAGATGAAAATAATCGGCGCGTTGGCCACACCCCGGGCGTGGTGAACCGACATGGACGCGAGGACCGTGACGAGCGGCACAAGCCACGCCGCCCGAACGGTCCAGCGGTTCATGCCGAGCGCTCCTCAAAGGCGCTGATGGTGTCCTCAACGCAGTCGTCCAAGGAACGCCAGGTCATGCCCAGCACCTGCTCTGCTTTTTGGCTGGAGTACAGTGAATCTCCGCGCATGTAACCTCTTACGACCGCGCGCGTCAACACACGCTCACCGGTTCGCATGCCCTTGATCCAATCGAACAAGACGGCGAGCGGCAGCAGGCGACGTGGCAGTGATCGCCGAGGGGCCTTGGACGACGGTCGAAGTCGGCGGGCCGTGCGGGCCACGTCCACCATCGTCATGCCGCTGTGCGGTGCAAGGACAAAGCGACCGCTCGCTTCCTCGACTTCGTAGGCCATCCGATGGGCGTGAGCCACGTCCTCGACGTGCACGAAAGCCATCGGGATGGCTGGAATCAAGGGCCAAGCGCCAGAGAGCAAATCGGGCATCCAATCCACGCTTGGAGGGGGCCGAGAGAACCCTCCGCCAAGGATGGCGGTAGGGTTGATCACGCGCAGGTCCAAACCGTGTTCCTCCGCGATGCGCCATGCGCGTCGTTCGGATTCGGTCTTCGCAGCGGTGTACGGCATGCTCGAACCGGATTGCCAGTCTTCCTCGTCTTTTGGTCGCCCACGAGGTCCGCTGCCGACCGCCGCTGTGCTTGACGTGTAGACGATGCGCCTCACACCGGCTTCAGCCGCGGCGTTGAGCACGTGTTCGGTGCCAAGGTTGGCGGTGTTGAGGATGAGTTCTGCTTCACCGCTGAGCGAAAACACCGCGGCCGTGTGAAAGAGGCCGTCACAACCGGCGAGCAGGTTCACCCATGGGTCGGCATCGAGCACGTCGGCCTCGTACATCTCGAGCCGGTCGGAGCAACCCAGCGCCTCAGCATGTCCACGCAGCCGTTCGGTCCGAACAGGGTCCGACAGGTCCCGAACCGTGGCCACGACGGTGTAGCCCTCTGCAAGCAGGTCACGGACCAAATGATTGGCCAGGAAACCGTTGGCTCCGGTGACCAACACGCGCCCCGCCATGGTTCCCCGCTCGCCCGCGCCTACATGAACGTTGAAGTGACCCCGCCCTCAGGCCGTGGCGAGCATCATGCCTTTGCGTGTACACGACACCCGTCGTCGCGAGAAGGTGCCGTTCACCACCATGCGACCCGGTCGGGTCAGCATGTACGTGTGCGGGGTGACGGTCTACGACCGATGTCACCTCGGTCATGCACGGTGCTACCTCGCCTTCGACCTCATCCATCGCTGGCTCGAAGCCAGCGGATACGACGTCGACTACGTTCAGAACTTCACCGACGTTGACGACAAAATCATCGCTCGTGCCAACGAAACCCGCGACGGCGATTGGTTGGGCCTTGTGGACGAGATGATCGAGGGCTATTACGAGGACATGGACGCGTTGAACATCCTCCGTGCGGACCACTACCCGCGCTGCACCGAACACGTGGACGGCATGGTCACCATCATCGAGGACCTCATCGAACGTGGGCACGCCTATGCCGCGGAGGACGGCGTCTACTTCGACGTGTCTTCTGCGCCGGAGAAGTACGGACAACTGACGGGCCAGAGCTTCGATGCCGTGCGTGCAGGGGCCGGCGGCCGCGTGGGCGGCACGGGAGGCGGCAAGCGCGACCACCGGGATTTCGCCTTGTGGAAGGCGGCCAAGCCCAACGAACCCACCTGGCCCTCGCCTTGGGGCGACGGACGACCCGGGTGG
>DUHU01000246.1 GCA_013330765.1 Candidatus Poseidoniaceae archaeon
CCACATCGTCTGTTTCGACATGGCCCAGCTGCAAGGCGAAGAAAGGGTCGGGGCGAGCGTGGTGCTCAGAAACGGTCGACCGACGAAGAAGGAGTACCGCACCTACACCGTCAAAGGCGGGGCCATGGACGACTTGCGGATGATGCAAGAAGTCGTCCACCGCTGGTTGAAGCGTCAGGACGAATGGCCCGATTTGCTCCTCCTTGACGGTGGACAAACCCACCTCGACGCCATCCGCCGGACGCTGGAGGAAGCCGAGGTGTGGGGTCGCTTCCCTGTTGCTGCGCTCGCAAAGCGAGAGGAAACGGTGTTCCGAGAAGGGCATGACCCCGTCGTCCTCGACCGGCGTGGTCGTGTGCTTGTCCACGCCCGCGACGAAGCCCACCGTTTCGTCAACCGATTTCATCGAAAGCGCAGGGGACGAAGCGCCCTCGAAGATCCACTCCAGTCAGTGGAGGGTCTTGGTGCAAAAAAAATGCAAGCGCTCCTCCGCCATTTCGGTGGCCGAAAGGGCATCGAGCACGCGAGCCTGAACGATCTGCAAACCGTGCCCGGCATCGGGCAGGCGTTGGCGGAGCGCGTGCACGAGCGGCTGCACGGCGCACCGCCGTGATCACATGAAGCGACGTTCGTCGTCCAGATAATCCGGCACTGAACCAAGGTTGTCCACGTCGCCGACCATCATGCCCATGCTGTTCACACCCGAATATCCGGCAAAAGCAGCATCGCTCATGGCCATTTTGTGCGCTGCTGCTCCGCTGGCTGCCGCCTTCAACGCGGCCTTCCTCGCCTTTCGACGACGGCGACGACGGCGCCAACCGATGAACATCAGGCTGAGAACGATGAGGAAGGTGGTCGGATAGACCCAGATTTGCCGCCAAATGTAGACCCAACCGATTTCGAAACGCAACTCGAGGTCGTCGTCAAGTTCCCCATGAGGGATCATGTAGGAGATTTCGTTCCGCCCCTCGACCTCGGTGATGGTCAGCAGATCCTCAGAGGACGTACCGGTCACCTTGAGCCCCTTGGGCAAGGTGACCGTCATTGGCCCGCTCAGCGAGAGGTCGAACTCCTCGGCCAAGGTGGTGTCCACCTGACCGGTGGATATCGGCAAGGGTTCGTCCTCAGGTGGTGGGAAACTCACGCCGGTGGAACCCACGAAACCGCCTGCCAGGGAGCGAGCAAATCCTTCCATGAACGCCGCCATCGGGTCGAGCACGGGTGCCGTCAACGCCGTCGCGGATTCGCTCACGAGTTGGAATTCTGGATCGCCGCCTTCATTGGCCAACTGCCAAATTCCAGTGGTCAACCCCAACTCGATTTTCACCTTGGGAATCGACACCGCGAAACTCACCGCTTCTGCATCGGAAACCACCGGACCGGGAGCCCCGATGCCGTCGAGGGACATTTGCACCTCGAACGCGTCCATGTCAACGTTGGAGAAGGCAAAGCCTGTTTCCTCCGGATCCACGTCTTCCAGTCCCTTGACGCCCGCATGAATCAGTCCTGTCAGCATCTCGCCAGCTCCGCTGACGAAGGTCTTGAGGCCTTCTTCGGTGGCTTCGAGGGGCAACGACTGGTCACAGACCTCGTAGTCCCATTCCCAATCGTCGCATGGAATCGTGATCGGTTCGTCCAGCGACAACGGATCGTCCATGCTTGACGACACGTCCACAGCCAAGCGAAGGAGGTCTGCGGGGATGACTTCGAACTCCACGTGCACCGGATCTTCGGGGCTGGTGATGTTTTCCATGAAGGCCAAACGGTGCATGTCAACCCTGACCTCCAATCCGAATTCCACCGAGATGGCCTGCCGCCATTCATGGAGGTCGAAGGCTGCGAAGTCGAGGTCCACGCTGCTCAAGACGCAGGTGCGCTGCGTTGCAGCACAGAGGACTTGGTCACCGTCGGTGATTTCGTGGTCCCATTCCCATGGTTGCGGGCCACGCACGGAGATGTCAACCTCGCTGTCGCCGCTGGAACGGAGGGTCATGGAGATGCGGTCCTCACCGGAGGAGGTCACGACCCAACTGGGCAGCACCACGGTCACCTGGAGGTCGGTTCCGCCAAGTTGCTCCGGCACGATGGATTCCAACAGGTCGCTGGGCGGATTCAGAGAAGCGGCAAAGCCTGCTTCCATCATCCGTCGCAGGTCGTCGTCTTCGACGGTCGTCAGGAAATCGTTGACCGTTGGATCGTCGATGTTGGCGGCGAGCAAGTCAAGGAATCGAAGATTGATCGGGTCGCTGACCGTGCGGAGCACGACTGGGTGGTCGTACCCCATGGCGGCCGCACCCGTCAGGCAGTAATGCCGATGAACGCCAGTCACGCCGGTTTCGGTGCAGCCTTCGCCGTGCGTGTAATTGAGGCCGCCAGATGGCCCGTCCAAACCTTCCGCAACGGTGTCCTCAACCCAAGCCAGTTCACTCATGGTGAGTCCATCGAGGCCTGGGACACCGTCGGTCACACCCATGATGATGTCGTCCACTGGGAACGCATCGGTCAAGAGGGTCAGATCGACCAAACCGTTGTGATGCGCCAAACGAAGGCCGTCTGCCGTCAACAACGGCACATCGGCCAATTCGCTGAACTGCACCACTTGAATGCCCCATTCCTCGAGAAGTTCTGTTTCGAGGTAGTGGAGGCTCGCACGCATGTCAAGCACGGCGTTTCGCTCGTCGGAAAGGTCGAGGGTCACGTTGAGCGTAAAGCCGGGGTCGCCTTCGGCCACGGTGACGACCGTGGTCTCCGAGGTGTTTCTGAAGCCCATGGTCAGGGAGGTGGTCTGCGAGATGCTCGCCGCTCCTTCAACGGCTTGGGTATGGTCCACCGTCCATTCCCCGGCAAAATGGTCGCCGATCACCACACGGGTCCCGTTGGCGTCCACGGACATCACGTCTGCGAACGCAGGAGGTTCGATGAGGAACGTGGAGCGGTGCCCTGGTTCGGCAAAAATTGCGAAGTCAGTCTGGATTTCACTTCCCATCGTCAGCAGGCCCTGATAGGCGCGCTCGACGTTGAGTTCAGATCCACCGGCGAGGTTGAATTTCGCCACGTCAAGGGTCACCGTGGCCTGTGTTCCAAAGCAAATGGGCGGTTCGAACACGTTGTTCTCACCGGAGCCCTCCGATTGGGCGTCGATGCCCGGATTGGTGGTGCAGGCCACCGGAGCGGAACCGCCTGCGGTGAAACTGTTTGTGAACGACGTGGTCATGTCGTCCACCGATCCAAAGCCTTGCGTCAACAGGTCCTGAACAGAGGAGTTCACCGAGTCCATCAGTTCCTCTCCGACGGTGTTGGAACCGGGTCCTGCCGTTTCTTCGTCGAGGAAACTCCGAATCAGGTCGGCCGGCGCACCGTCGTTGGCTTGGAGGCCGTCCGCGGCGAGTGAAGCAGCCAGTACACCCTCGTCAAACCCGAGCGCTGCCCGGTCAAATTCTCGAACCATCCACGTCAATTCCATTTGAATCGTGGACGTGTCCTGCATTTCGAAATGGTATTGCCCTTCGATCCATTCTTGCTGTTCAGGCGTCCCGTCTTGAGCACCGTCGTAGGT
>DUHU01000080.1 GCA_013330765.1 Candidatus Poseidoniaceae archaeon
CGTGTCACAGGTGCCCCGTCGATGCTGATGCGGACGCTGGCTTTGAACGGCCCAGGATTGAGGGCGTTGGCGTCCAAATCGCAGGAAAACCAGCCCGTTTCGTTCACGCTCCCTGTGGATTCTGATGAACCGTCGTCAAACCAACACATCGTTTCGGCTGACCGCCCAGCGGCGTGCCAGTCGCTTCCATCCCACAAGCCAACTTGGCCACGGAATTCCAGCGTGCCGCTGACCGCGGAGCCGCTTTCGTTGGTGGGTGAAGTGAGGTTCAACCGAAGCAATTCAGCGGCCGACAAATCTTCGTCCAAATAGGCATCTGGATCGCTGAGGATGTTCGAATCGCCAGGGCGGTTGAACGCCACAGAAAAACCGTCATGGTCACCGCGAGTGGACAAGTCGAGCAGGGCCACCACGTGGGTGGCCGCTGTTGCATGCTGCTCTTCTTGCGACATCGTGGCCGTTCCATCGTTGCCAGAAAACAGGCCGGTCGAGTCCTTCCATTGGTGGTGGTTGGCACCACGCAAGGTCATCACGTGGAGGCCGAGACCCATGCCTGCGTCGAGGAGCGGCAGGACATTCGACTCGACGGGAGCAATCCCGTCCACAGAACCCGTGATCATCAGACCCACGGCGGGTTCGTCGAACAAGAGTTCCAGCGCGTTTTCTGTAACCTCTCCGTCATCGAGAAGAAAACCGTCGTCGCTCAAACCGAGTCCGAAAATCCCCGAAGGCGGGACGGCATCTCGGCCCAATTCAAACCAACGACCGGCCATTTCGACGGCCGCTGCGGCGCCTTCGCCATGACCGCCGATCGCCCACACATCGGTCATGCTGTCCAAGGCACCGGGGATGCTCCCGTCGCCTTCGTTGACCTCGTAGACGCG
Organism: Candidatus Poseidoniaceae archaeon; assembly: GCA_013330765.1. GTDB lineage: Archaea > Thermoplasmatota > Poseidoniia > Poseidoniales > Poseidoniaceae > MGIIa-L3 > MGIIa-L3 sp12206u. Next base: position 885 of record DUHU01000080.1, read on the forward strand.
TTCCAAGGCGGGTTCCAAAGCCCACGGACCTTCAGGAACGCCGTTGATCACGGCCACGATGTACCCCCGAGCCACCAAGGCGGCTGAAAACAACTCGTAGTCCCCGCTCCCCTCGCCGTCGGTCGGGATGAACAGCACGACTGGGAAAGGACCGTTTCCTGCCATTTGCGTCTTCACCCCTTCCTCGATGGCCGGATAGTGCAACTGCACATCCTCGCCACCGCGAACTGAGAGCTCAACGGTGCCCATCGGGTAGTCCGTTCCCGTGTGCGGCGTGGAGCCGAAGTCCTTGGCCGGAGGCAAAGCATGCGCCAGGGGGCCAAGCAAAAGCAGGCCGAGCACACCGAGGGTCAACCATGCCCGCATTGGACCTTTGTCGGGCATGACGATGTTCAATCTTGGCCCCAAATGCATCGTCTCATGCTGCCTTGAGGGCGACCTCGACCGAGAGGAGGTCGTGCATCAGGTCCTCCAAGGTGGGAAGAGCATCACTGAGTTCAGGGGCCCAAAGAGAACGCCATGCTGCCAGATGCTGTGCAACAAGCATCCAACGGCCGTCCAGGACACCCCCTTGCACAGCGGTCCCAAGCGGTGATCGGGTGCCTTGGTAGGCAGGCACAACCTGCAACGCCGCCCCGAGGTCCACACCCTCTCCATCGAAGTCGATGCCCAAGGCTGCTTGGGCATCATCGCCGACCAAGGAAGAAGCATGCAGCTGCGGCTTCATGACCCGACGGCCCTCAACGAGATGCAGGCGTCCACCTGCTTCGGCCCAGGCGTGAGCCGTTGAACGCGCTGCGCCCCCACCGCCACGCAGACGCAAGACTGCCCCCTGTTCGGGAGAAACGCCCGCCATCCGGGCCACGTCCACAACGCCTGCACCGTCGGTCCCGGCAGAACGAACGTCTTCACCGTCCACACGAAGGGCATTGACAGAAAGCAGGGCATGTGACCTGTCGATGCACCGCCACGCTCCGACCTGATGCTTCAACGGTGAGGTCAAACTCAGCCATTGGCCTCCACCCGCCTGAAACACCGGAGGATGCCTCATGCTTGGTCGCGGCTCGTCATGCAGGTGCGCCGCGACTACGCGGTGCAAAAGGCCATTCGAGGACGACATGGCGGATGCATGGAACCTGGCCAAAGCCTCCTCAGTTGACTTCGCGTCGATTCGAATCGCCCGTGTGGTCGCCAAACCAAGTCCAACAACCCCCGCCTCCTCAAGGCGCCCGACGGTGAGGAGCGCGAGAAGGGGAGAAAGTGACCCTTGCACGGGACGACCCGCAACCGCATGGACGAGGAGACCCACGATGCTCCCAATGCGACGACAGGCTTGAGGCTGTGGGCGACCGGAATCGGCGCATCATTCAAAGCAGACCTGCTAGATTCAGTCTCATGCACCCCGTAGCGGCGAGCACCCTCAAGGCCAAGAACGAGGGCTCAGGGCTGTTTGGTTTTTTGACCGCGCTCGTGACGCTCTACTACACCTCGGTGATGATGGGCAACTTCGAGACCGCGCTTGGTGCATACGTCGGCCCCAGCATGGCCGTCATTTTGGTCACGATTTTCGCGCTGTTCTACCAACAGCGCCGAAGCGTCAAGGAATTTGAGCAGGGCGGAAACTACACCACGCTGGAACAGACCGTCACCATGCTGACCCCCGAAGGCAACCGTGTGGAAGTCCCCGCTGAAGACGGTGAGGGGCGATTCAACGTTCGATCGATGCTCTTCGTGTACCTCATTTACGCCGTGTTGATGGGTTCGACCGAAATCCTCGGACTCGGCCTCCTCAGTTGAGGCCCGCCCATGCCCTCGGACAGCCCTGCTTGGCAAGCGCTGGCCCGGCAACAAGAAATGGCGGAACTCGCACCGCTGTATGCCGTGCTTCGACGTGGCATCATCCCGATTGCCTTGGTCGTCATCGGCATGGTGACCTGGTCGCTGGGCGCCCCCGATTGGGTCATTGGCGTGGCGGTTGGTGGATCCCTTGGACCTCTTTTCGCCTTGGAGCGATACCTCTTCGTTCGCTGGGTTCTCAAGCAACGTGAGCGGGAATCTTGAAGGCACGTGGCGTCGAAGACCGATTATGGAACTGAGCATCCCGTCTTTTCTCGACTTCTTTGGGCTTGGCTCCATCAGCGGCATCGACATCCTGTTTGCGAGCATGGCGTTGATCGGCACGGCCCTCTTTGTGCTCTATTTCATCCTCCTCATCATCGGTGGCTTTGCTGACGGCGTGCTTGAAGGCGCGTTCAACATTGACATCGACATGGACGCCGGGTTTGCATTCGAGTTGTTGACGTTGCAAGGCATCCTTTCCTTCGTCATGATGTTCGGCATCTTTGGGTTGGCCGTCAACCAAGCCAACGACAACACCCTGATGGCCATCGGTGCGGGTACCGCCGCCGGTTTGGTCTCGATGTACATCATGGGCAAGGTCTACCACCTCTTCCGGGGGCTTGAATCCGAAGGGAACGTGGACCACAACAACGCCATCGGCGCCCGAGGCGAGGTGTACATGAACATCCCAGTCAACGGGAGCGGTCAAGTTCAGGTCACCTACCAAAACGCGCTCCGCACCATGGCCGCTCGAAGCAAGGACGATGCCCAAGCCCTTCCCTCAGGAACCCTCGTCCGCGTCGTGGACCATTTCGGATCCACCCTCATCGTTGAGCCGCTCGACTTCGATAGCGAGGAATGAACCCCGGCTCCGTCAGGAGTCAAGGTGATATAACCCGCCACGGATGGCGTGCTGATTAGCATGGCCGATGAAGCAGAAACTGGTTCCAACGTCGCGGCCGCCCTTGGCACCTTGGGCGTCTTCCTCCTGATTGCCGCCGTGGCAGGCGTCGTCATTCTCTACGCCTTCCGTTACAAGATTGCACCCTCGGACAAGATCCTGGTCATCTACGGGTCCGGACCTGGCCTGAAGGGCAAGACCGCCGACACCGTGCACGGTGGTGGCCGCTTGGTCATCCCCCTCATCCAGCACTACGCCTACTTGGACCTCAAGCCGCTGACGATCATCATCGACCTGCGCCACGCGCTCTCGATGCAAAACATCCGCATCAACGTCCCCTCGACGTTCACCATTGGTGTATCCACAGAGCCCCGAATCATGACCAACGCCGCAGAGCGTTTGCTCGGCTTGACCCCTCAGGCCATCGAAGACATGGCCAAGGAAATCATCTTCGGTCAACTCCGTTTGACGGTGGCCTCGCTCACCATCGAGCAGATCAACCAA
>DUHU01000044.1 GCA_013330765.1 Candidatus Poseidoniaceae archaeon
CTTGAGGTAGTAATCGAACCACTCCAACAGATCCTCGGCCCAGTCCCAGCGCGTCATTTCGGCGATGGCTTCGCCGCCGTATCCCGAATCTTGCGCGTTGTGTTTGCTCCATTGATCCGGATAATTGTGCTCCCACTGTCCGAGCATCCCACGAACGTCGTAGCCTGCATCCACGTAGGCTTGGTACCACACCGTACCTGACGGACCGCCGAAGACCTGGTGCGGATCGACGTTCCAATCCTGCATGCCTTGAATCCAATACACGCTGCCGTTCCAGTTTTGGAAGGCTTTGTCGATGTGGCTTCGCTCGTCGTAGTAATTCTCCATGTACGGGTCCATCTCGCCAGCCACGTACGTCACGGGCCCGGCAAAGAGTCCCTCGACAATGTCGGGGCAGATGTTGTCGAGGTCGTCGCCGTTGTAGTCAACGGTACTCGAGAAGTAATTCATGTGCATCACTTGCGAACGAGCCTCGGCGCTGCCGTTCTTGTAGAGGAGGGGGTGCAGGGCCGTGGTGCCCGAAATGGGGACGATGGTCTTCAGGTACTCGCTGCCCATGGCAGCGGCCTCCCACTGCGTCGCGCCTTCGTAGGATTTCCCGTAGAGGCCGACGTGGCCGTTGGACCATTCTTGCTGCCCGAGCCACTCCACCGCCGCATGGATGCCGAGCCCTTCCCCGGCACCGCGGTAATCGAAGCATCCACTGCTTTCCTCGGTGCCGAACACGGCCACCTGGGCCAGCGCGTAACCGTGGGGAACGTAATTCTCGAAAATGAACTCCCCGCGGCCAGGGCTGACAACGTTGGTGGGCGAAGATTCGGAGCCCTGTGGCCCGTAGGAATAGTAGGGAGAAATGACGGCAATCACCGGCACTTGTTCGCCGGCTTCGGTGTTGGAAGGCAACCAATAGGAGAGGTGCACCTCAGAGGTGGGAGGGCCGGTCTCCCAGATGTCTGACGTGTCGACTTCGATGAGCGCTTCTTGCACCGGTAGAGCTGTGTGTGGCCCGTCTTCAAGCACGCGGCTGTAGGAGCCGGTCCAATTCCACTCCACAAGATGGCGGTCTTCGAGACGCAGCCGATCGTCGTCGAGCGTGGCGCTTTCGGTGAATGTTCCCGTTAAACACCCGGACAAGGGCACGCAGAGGACGAGCAAGGCGAGCCACGCGGCATGCCCTCGCATAGTGGGCCCTCGTCGTCGCCCTTCATCACGCTGACGCCCCCGCGGGAACGCCGCGTCGGGCATGCGCAAGACGGGAAACGTCAAGCCGGACCCGTCCGACCAAGGCGCATGAGCGCCGGTCCTACCGAGGTCGGAAAGAAATGGTTCATGCGCCAATATTGGCGCCTGCAACAGTCGCAGAGCCTCATTTCAATGGGGTTCTGGTGCGTCACATTGACGCTGCTGATTTGGCCCTATGTGGCGTGGCGGTTCGATGCCGATACCGAATGGTTGGGCATTCCCGCCACCTACATCGGACTCGCGTCCATTGCAGGAATGGTGTTGCTCACCGTGTTGCTGATCGGCTATATCTACGATCAATTCCTTTCGCTGTGGAAAGAGCATCAAAACGTCATCATCGAACGGAATCCGTTCGCCACCTACCTCCTGACGCCGCGTGACGCCATCATCATCGGCCACCTGTCGACCATGTTGAGGTCGATGCATCCCGACGATGAGCGAATCAAGGCCCAGAGCGAATGGATGGAGCGATGGTTGGCATCGATGCCCGAACTCGAGGTCTTCGAACGCATGGTCACGGAACTCGACGATCGGTTGGGCGTCCCCGTCCCTGAATTCACGTTCTTGCCCGATGGTGCTGTCGACGCTGCGCGCCAATCGGCCGCTGCCCGAGGGAGCAACGAAGAGAGGGCTTGAGATGGATTGGCCAAGCGATTGGGTTCGCCCTTCTCCTGAACAAGCCGCCCGGTTGGCGCGGCTCGAGATGGTGTTGCTCGACGTCGACGGTGTTCTGACGGACGGTACGGTTCTCAGGGGCGCCGACGGTACGGAGGCGCGACGTTTCTCTGTCATCGACGGCCATGGGCTGGGCATGCTTCGCGACGATGGAATGGTCGTTGGCGTGGTCAGCCGTGAACCGTCGGACATCACCCGAGCCCGCATGGAAAAATTGCGCATGCCAGAAATCCATGTGGGCGCCTCCGACAAAGCCGTCGTCGTTCAAGACATTCGCGCCAGGCACGGCTTGGGCGAAGGATGCATTGCCTTTGTTGGCGACGATCTCCCAGATTTGGCCGCCTTTGGCGAAGCGGACTTTTGCATTGCTCCAGCCAACGCTCACCCCGCCGTCAAGGCGGCAGCAGACCTCGTGCTGTGCCGTCGTGGCGGCCACGAAGCGGTCCGTGAATTGGCTGAAATCATCCGGGCAGCGAAAGGCCTCGGGCCGATGGCCGGCGCTTTGCCGTGATCAGGCCGGCGCAAGGCCGCGCTCGGTGGCCAGTGCTTCGAGGCGCATCCAATCGTCTTCCGTGTCGATCTCCCATGCTTGCCAGGGCTGCATGACGAAAGCACCCGTCCGCCCACCGAGCCTGCACGCCTGCGACTCCCATACCTCACGTGTGGCGAGGTAGAAGGCGCCGTTTTCCGCCACGCGATCAGGAATGTCCTGCCGGCGGGGGCGTTGTTGAGGATCGTAATTCAGCGGCGTTGCGGTTCCGTCATCCCCGAGCGACCATTGGAACACGTGATTCTCGACGACCGAGAGCATGCTGTCCAACTTTTCCGCGGCCATCTGTTGCAAGGCCGCGTCAAGATCTTCGGGCGAGGTCAGCGGAGAGGTGGCTTGCATCAGCACAACGGTGCTTGCCTGCCGTGCGACCGGATGATGCTTGAGCACGTCGATGACGACCGGTTCGGTGGCGGCCTCGTCCGTCGCCAGCGCATCGGGGCGGCGGTGCGTCAGTGCGCCATGGGCTTCGGCCACGGCGAGGATTTCATCGTCTTCGCTGGAGAGCACGACGTGGTCCACGCCCTCTGCGGTAAGCGCTGCGCCGATGGTCCAGGCAATCAGCGGGTGACCGGCAAAGGACCGGATGTTTTTGCGTGGGATACCTTTGGAGCCGCCGCGTGCGCAAATGACGGCCACGACGGACACGGTGAACCCTCACTGGACGCGTCGGAGTTTGGCCCGCATGGGGACTTCCTCGTCGTACACGCGCTTGACGCCGTCACCGAGGGCCACTTCGAACGCTCGTACGTCGCGCACAAGCTTCTGGAGGCCGGGGACTTCGAGGCTCGCTGCATGGTCGCTGCCGCGCATGGCTCGGTCAAGGGTGAAGTGGCGTTCAAGCACTTGCGCGCCCATGGCCACGGCGGCGATGTCGATCGCAATGCCTTGATGGTGCCCGGAGAAACCGAGAATGAAGTCAGAGTACCGTTCCTGAAGCGTGGCCATGTAGGCCAAGTTGAGTTGTTCGAATTTCGCAGGGTACGTCGACGTGCAGTGGAACATCACCTTGGGTTGGGAGGAGGTGCGGAGCCATTCCGCGCAGGTGTGAATCTCCTCCTCCGTGCTCATGCCGGTGGACATCATCATCGGGACGTTGGCGGCAAGCATCGCACGGACGGTTTCCTCATCGGTGATGCTGGCGCTGGCGATTTTGAACATCGGAATGCCGGCCTCTGCCATTTGTCCGGCGCTCACCGGATCCCAAGCGGAGACAAAGTACGCAACTCCGCGGCTCGCGGCATGCGCCTGAAGTTCCATGTGTTGCTCGACCGACAGTTCGAGGGCGTCCCTGTGGGCGCCGTACGTGTCAGCGAACGCGTTTGGGGACGCGTAGGGGCGGTCGTATTGTTCCGGGGTCAGCAGCGTGCGTGTGTGCCGCTTCTGGCTCTTGATGGCGTTGACGCCTGCGTCCGCGGCGGTGTCGATCAACTGCTTCGCAATGGCCATCTCACCCTGGTGATTCTGCCCGATTTCAGCAATGATGTAGGTCTGCCCAGCGGCGACGGCTTCGGCGATGTCGCTGATGGCCATGCTCTGCGGCACCGGACCCGAGGTTATCAGCCTGTGGACCATAGGGCCCTCATTCTTCGTCGGTCCATTCGTTTGGAACGCCGCCGTTCACCAACCAACGTGCCAACGAGGCCACGCGAGCGCCGTTCCGCCCGTCGGCGCGATGGCCGAGGCGGGCAAATGCCCGCTCGCACGCCGCATCATCGGGGCGAAGTCCGTCATCGAGGACGGCGGCAAGGTCGTCGAGGCCAAACACCGCGCCCTTGAGCGTGTGAAGCAGGGCTTCGACGTCCTTGGCCGGTGCTGCGCCGTCCTCCGCTCGGATGCTGTTGACAAAGGGCGTTCGGAAGGCCAGAGCAGGGATCACCACCGAAGTGGCGGGTGACAGCACGACGGTGGCATGGCGAACAAGGGGCAAGTAGAGGTCTTGGTCGATCGTCATGACGACCCCGTCGGGCATCGAAAGTACCGACCCTTGGCTGAGTTCGACGGGATGTGGTTTGTGCACGAACACAAGGTCATCCCGGCCCCCATGCGCTGCCAAAGCGGCGGCAAACAACGCGTCGGCTGGCCCTTTCACTGGCGCCCGATGCGACCCGAGCATCAGCACGATTTTGCGGCCTGGCTCCAAGCCGAGGGCGGCATGGACGTCGATGCTGCTGGCCGCATCCAAGCCGTCAAGGGACGGTGATCCTGTGATGATTTGTCCCCTTTCGGGAGCGCCGACGCCGACGTTGATGTCCCGGCAGACCTCGGACCAAACGGCGTTTGCGTCGCACCCCATCATGCTGCCACGATACGTCAACCACGGCCACGTCAGGGTCGGAGATCCGTGGTCGATGGACAACACAGGAATGCCCTCGCGTTGGGCCCACGGAATGACCTGATGTTTTGTCCAGCCTTGATTGGGCGTGACCACGATCACGATGTCGGGTTTCCACGGTAAACGCCCTCGCCCTGGTGGAAATGGGTTGGTCCAGTCCGCCTTTGTCGGGTCGAGCGCCTCGCCCCCGGCCCCTTCCCATCGCCAATCGTTGGATCGGTAACGGTTGCGAGCCCAACCAAAACGTGCCCATAGGAACCCGCTGACCATTCGCCCAATTCGAGTCCGGGCTTCGTAGGCATGCGGCCCGGGCATTGTGCGTCCAATGACGAGGAGGGTTTCGTCTCCTGCTTCACTCAGGGCTTCGACGACCGTGGCCACATGCTGGCGGTTGGTCGGGGCTTCGCCTGCGACCACAAGTGCGCGCATGATCTCCCCGCCCCGACGAGGCGTCCCCTGCTTATAGCGACCCAAGCCCCGAGACAGCGGTTTGGCGGCGTTCGGCCCCACCACGCTCAAAGGGGTTGCAGCGAAGGCCCCGGTGTGAGCAACCGACGCCTGTTCGCCGCGGTGCGGGACCTCGACCCGCCTGGAGGAGGTGCGGAACGCTCCTTGGCGGCCCTTCTCAACGGTCTCGCCGTGGCCGGGCCCACGCTTGAGACCGCCCCGGAGTACACGCCGATGGCGGCAGCGGCAGAATCGCCGACCCATCCCGCGTGGTCAGTACATGCCTTTGCGAGCCACGACAGGGGTGACCCAATTGGCTTGCTGGAACCTGAAGTTCACTTGACGACCACGGATTTGGCGATCGAGGGATTGTGGTCGAAGGTGGCCTGGGGGCTGCGCGAACGGAAAGGTGAACGCCGTCGTCGCAAGTGGGCTCATGACCGCCACATCGCTCGACGTACCCCTCAATTCGCCTCACGGGTCGGATCTTGGCTCGACGGATTGGAGCACACCGACGGGATTGGTCTGACTCAATTGGAATGGGCACCGGGGGCCGCGAAAGCCTTCCGTGCTCGAAACATGCCTTACGTGATGTTCGTGCGGGATGACACCGTGTTTCGTCTTGAGGAGCGGTTTCGCCCGGTCATGGAAGAGGCTGCACTGGTCTGTGCTGCGGGCGAGGGGTTGCTCGACGACATCCGATCACGGTTTGCCATTCGGCGAGGGCACAGCGTTCCGCTGCCCATCGATTTCGGGGGGCGCTTCGGAAGCATGGACGAGGTGAACGCCTTGCGGGCCTCCGAACAAGCAAGGCGTGGAGAGGGCCCTCCCCCGGTCATTGGCATCATGGTCGTCACGCCTGAGAAAGGCCTTCGGATGTACCACCGCCTCCTTCCTCGCCTGCATGAACGATGGCCGGACGCCGAAGTGCACATCGCAGGAGGAAGCGTCTACCCTCAGGAACTTGCCCGCCACCCTAACGCACGCGTGCTGGGTCACGTGGACGCTGCGACCTTCTTCGCCCAAATCGACGTGCACCTCATCCTGTTCGAAACCACGGGGTCGTGGGGTCGCGTCATCGGTGAGGCGGGTCTGTTTGGCGTTCCAAGCGTCACCTCGGACGTGGGTTCGCAACGTGAGGCGTTGGGCGAGGGTGGCGTCATGGTGCCGGACGGTCATGATGCGGACGCCGTCATCGATGCGCTGCGGGCCGTCTACGAAGGCCGCGAGCACTATGGCCGCCTGGCACGCGAACATACTCGCATGGTCGATCATCGCCGTTCGGTGGCGGCCTTCCGAAGCGGGCTTGAAGCGCTGCTCGAAGACCGTTGAGCCGGAACCCTTGAGGGGCTGGGCACGGGACGCACATCATGGAGCCAGCGGAGGCGTGGGGCGAGCGTTGGAACGCCATGGCCACGCCCATCGCACGTCAATACATGACCACGGCTGCACGCTCCGAAAGCCTGGTTTGCCTTGCGGCCGACCGCACCCGGATGAGCGACCTGTTGAACTTGGTTCGCAGCGTTGGCCCTTCCCTGGCCGCCTTGAAGACCCACGTGGACGTCGTTGAGGATTGGACCAAAGAAGGGTGGATGGAGGTGCGCGCAGCTGCAGACGAAGCAGATCTCCTCCTCTTTGAAGATCGAAAATTCGCCGACATCGGGGGCATCACGCAGAAGCAAATGCATGGCCTGTACGGCATTGCCAGCTGGGCGGACCTCGTCACGGCCCACCTCATCTCAGGACCGGACATCGTCGACGGTTGCATGGCCGCGTGGTCCGACGTGAACCGTGATGGCGGGGTGCTCTTGCTGGCTCAAATGTCCAGCCGCGGCAACCTGCTGGCCGGGACCTATTCCGACGCCGTGGTGGCCCACGGCAAGGGCCATGATGGCGTGATGGGTTTCATTGGAAACGGGAGTCGCCCCGATGAGCTACGAGACTTGCGCCATCGTGTCGGAGAAGGTCGCATGATCTGGACGCCCGGCGTGAACCTCGCGGTCGGAGACGGTGCCATGGGTCAGCGCTACGGCCATCCCCGAGATGCGGTGCTGGCCGGGTCCGACGCCGTCATCGTCGGTTCAGGCATTCACCGATCCGAGGACCCTGTTGCGGCCGCCAAAGCCTACGCGAAGGCCTCGTGGCAAGCCCTCCTCGAACGGAGCGGGGCCTGATGGACGCGGTCGATCTCGCTGGATGGCTCTTGGCCGTCGTCGCAATTGTGGCCCTGATGTGGATGGTCAGAGCCGCGGCCAAACGCGACCAGGCCCTCGACGCACGGCTGCAAGCGGGGGACATGTCGCTCTTTGATGAAGGGAATCTCGACATTGAGGAAGTGGTTCGTGCCCCGGCGGGTTCCACCATCCAACCTGGACGTCTGATGGAAATTGGGCCGCAACCGCCGCTCAGATGACGAGCATCCCGATCTGATAGGCATAGCCCGCGCCGCCTGCCGCTGCAAGAACGATGAGCAAAAGCAGCCGTCGGCCCCAGCGGCGGCGTTTTGGCGGCGCCTCCTCGGCCACGACCTCAAGCGCCGGCAGGCCCGGGAGGGGAAGCAGTTCTCCGTCCTCGGCGACGGGAGGAAGGTTTGGGAGTTTCAACTCGGGAAGAGGAAGAAATAACGGCGCTGCTGCGCGATCGGGATAGAGTTCCTCGAGGTCTTCGAGCCCGGGTGCTGCGGGAATCGGGCCGACCACGGTCGGCCAAACGGCCTCAAGCGCGCTGCGGGTGACGGGTTTCTCGAGCACTGCGACCGCTCCTGCGCTGAAAGCGGCGTCCTTTGCGAGGGAAAGCATGCGGCGGGGCGTGACGAACAAAATGCGCTCATCGCCTCCATGTTCGCGCATCTCCAGAGCAGCGAGGTGTCCGTCGAGCGACGGCAAGTCGAGGGCCAGGACAACAAGTTCGGGATCGAGGCGGATGTATTCATCCACGGCCTCGTCGCCGTCCTCACAAACGCTGACCTCAAAGCCGCGGCTTTGCAGCAGCTCGGTCAAACGAAGAACGTTCATCGGATTTGAGTCGACCAGCAGGACGGTCGGGGCGACGTCCGGGTCGGTCATGTCTCCAACCCACCGCGTAGCCGGACATGAAGGATGCGCAGGTTCGGCCTCACAAAGACTCGCTCGGGCCGTCCCTCGGAGACGCGAAGGTTTGCTTGACCGTCTCGGCGTCCCGCTCCTCTTGTTCGAGTTGGCGCTGGCGCCCGGGCGCCTTGACGAACTGAAGCCTCAGTTCAGACAGCAGGCCGTCGAGCATGGCTTGCGATTTGGCGTCCAGGTTGCCTCGGGTCGTCGTCTGCAAGGCCCCCACCAAATCGATGGCTTCCTTTGCCTCGGGGAGGTTGAATCGGAAACCTCCTTCCGGGTGCGGAAGATGGCCCATGTTCAGCAACGCTGTTCGCTGAAGCATCTGAATCAACTGAAAAAGACGTGCCGTGGCGTCGTTTGGAAAAATGGTGTCCATACGCGCCCCTCACTCGAAAATTTCCTCGATCAGCCAATCTGGGTCAAACGGGGTGAGGTCTTCGTAGCCTTGGCCCATGCCTGCGAAAACGATCGGGCGCCCAGTGGCAAAGGCAATCGAAAGGCCCGCTCCGCCTTTGGCATCGGTGTCGAGTTTCGTCAAAACGGCCCCGTCAAATTGCAGCATGGACTGGAACATGCGCGCTTGTTCAACCGCATCGTTCCCAGCCAGGCTGTCACCAACGAACAGGGTCAGATGAGGGTCTGCGACACGGCGCACTTTGGCAAGCTCGTTCATGAGGTTCGTTTTGTTCTGCATCCGCCCTGCGGTGTCCACCAGCACCACGTCGATGTCCTTCGCTTTCGCAGAAGCGATGGCGTCACGGGCGATGGCGGCGCTGTCACCGCCTCGCTGGCTCGAAATGCAGCGTACGCCCAAGTTTTCGCAGTGCTGTTCCAATTGTTGAATCGCCCCTGCCCGGAAGGTGTCGCCTGCGGCGGCGATGACCGAGTGGCCTTGCGCCATGAGCCGATGGGCCAGTTTCGCAGTGGTGGTGGTTTTCCCGGTTCCATTGACACCAACCAGCATGATGACCACGGGCGCATCACCCGCTTCGAGCGCTTTGGCGACCGTGGCGTCAAAGTCCCAGTACCCTGCTTCAAGAAGGGAACGGAGGGCTCGCTTCAGGCTGGCTTCGAGGACTTTCGCAAGGTCGGCTCCTCGGCGGAGTCGGGCGCCGACCAACTGATTGCGAAGGGCGTCAACGACGCCGCTGACCGCGTCTGAAGAGACGTCCGACTCCAAAAGGGCCCATTCGAGTTCTTCGAGGAGGTTGTCGAGGGCTTTGCTGGATTTGATCACCCGCCCGCCTTCGCTGACCACACCACCGCCCAGGTCGATGCGGATGTCGTCGCCTGACTCCGTGGTGATGTTCGCTTCAACGCTGGACCCGCGGGGCGCGTGGGCAACTTCGACGAGTTGCCGGCCCGTCGTGGACCGCATCATGCGAAGTTCAACCTTGGAAGCGGCGGGAGTGCCCCGGCGGGGTTTGGGGGCCGGTGTTGGTGCGGGCTCCTCTTCCGGGAGCTCCCAGTCGTCCTCGGGGTCTTCCCAGTCGTCTTCCGGCTCCTCCCAATCGTCGTCCTCGGGGTCTTCCCAGTCCTCCTCTTTGGGCAGAGGTGGTTCGTCGACGGTCGGCGGTGGTGTGGCTTGGGCCTCTTCGCGAGCGAGAAGCGCCGCCTTGGCTTCCTCTGAACCGTCCTCGGCAAGCATGCCCTCCGCGTCGGAGGCGTCCACCGTTTCTTTCACGCGACGACGAAAGCGGTTGAACAGCCCCATGCACCCACCTCAATCATCCAAGGTCAGTTCCGAGCCAAAGCGGCGGCGGCGTGGGGCTGGCGCACGCTTCTCTGCGGCCTCCTCTGTGCCGTCTGAAGGCTCAGGGGTTTCGGGGGGAGGAGATTCTGGTTTGGCTTCGGCTTCGATGTTCTCAGCCATGGTGTTGAACGCGATCGCGTTCTGCGCTACGTCTTCTTCAAGTTCGCTCATTCGGGCCTCGAGATCGTCGACGATGCTTTCGAGGTCCTTCTGACGTTGCAAGGTCACCTCCAACGCGCCGCTCCAGGTACGCTCGCCGTAAACGCCACTTCCGAGGTCAACGATGGACCGACCTTCATCGGTTGAAGAAGCAAGAGGGAGGCTGACACCGGCCCCGATACCGACGTGCCCACTGGCCGTTCCGGCGTCGGCCGACTCGATCAGGGAGGTCAGAACTGCTGCAGTGCGGCGGTGGTCTTCCACGACTTCAAGCACGCCTTTTTTCCGGCGGTCGAGCTCTTCCAAGCGCTGCCTGCTCCGCTCCACGATGCGGGCCAGCCGCTGCAATTCAGCACGTGGTTCAGTGGACACCGTCTAAGCGGGGTCGGCCGCCCTTGATGAATGCCGCGACGGTCATTCTTCTTCCGCTGGAGCGAGGCGGCCGCCGGCGGCGGCAATTTCCTCACGGAAGTGGTTGAGGACGCTTGGCTCTTGCGAGATGCGGGGGTCGATCTCGGCGACGGACTCGAGGTGAATGGCGCGGCGCGTCACGTTGTGACGGGATCCCATGATGGAGTAGACGCGGTGCTCTGCATCGCCCGCGTCAGCGGCGGGGAGGTCCATCGAGAACGCTTGGCGTTGTTGTCCGAAGGGCGCGGTGCCCATAACGCGGAAGGCCTTCATGGGCCCGGCGACCGGCCGTTCCGTCTTAAACGCGGCGGCGCGGGTCCGCCGGGGTTTGATAGGTCCCGCCCGTGTGCTCAAGCCGTGCGCGCCGCCCTGATGTTGGTTCTGCTGCTCGGAGCAGGTCTTGGCCCAATGGCGTCTCCGTCTCCCGAACATGGCCTTGCCGTGCTCAACATCGAAGAAGGGGTTTGGACCCAAGACGATTGGTCCGATCTGGTCGACGACGGTTGGGACCTGTTGAGGTTGGCCACATGGACCGAGGCCGTGGTATGGTACGACGGGAAGACGCCCCCTCCTGACGGTTTTCAGCTGCATGACGCGGCCCCTCCCGACGTGGCAGGATTGCAGCTCGGCCAAGAGGTCCGGCTTGTCTTCGAACCAAGGCTCCCCTCCGGTGCAGTGGAACGCCTGATCGAAGTTGGAGGTCCCACAACCGTTGAGCCAATGCTTCGAAGTCCCCAAACGATCGAGGCACCTTTCCACCCTTCCCAGCAACATTGGCCTGGCTTGCAACGCATCGAACCGGTATTGGTCACGGAAGCGCGAAACGATCGTGGCGCGGGCCTGATGCAATCTGGCGATCCGGGGGGTGTGGCGCTGTGGTCGCTTGGCCTCAACGGAAGCGGCGTGGTCTTGGCCACCGCGGACAGCGGTTTGGACCTCGATCACGTGTGCTTTCGTGAAGGACTTGCGACGGTCGGAATGCCGGGTGAAGCGCACCGAAAAGTGGCCGTGTTGAACACCAGCATCGGCGACGGCGACACGCCTGGGCAGGACGATTACCGTCACGGTACGCACACAGCGGGCACGCTTGGGTGCGAACCTGTGGACTGGAACCGCACCGAAGCACCAGGTCAAGGCGTGTCAATGGCCCACGGAGCAAGACTCGTCGTGGCCGACATCGTCAATGCATCCGGTTGGACCCCGCCCACCTTCGACGCACTGTTGTCGGAAGCGGGGTTGGAGGGAGCCGTCGTTCACGCCCATTCGTGGGGCGACGACACAACTGCGTACACCGCACGCAGCGAAACGTTGGACCGTTGGTCTCTGGAACACCCGTGGACCCTCGCCTTCATCGCGCCCGGCAACGGTGGGCAGGTGCTGGAACCCGCAAATGCGCTCAACGCCGTGGCGGTGGGCGCCACCGCGATTGGCACGCCTGGGGAACGATGGGTTGGATCTCCAGACGGCCCGACCGTGTTGGAAACCCACGGCATCGGCCTGCTGGCGCCCGGTTCGCACGTGATTTCAGCCAAAGCGGACGGAGACCCGCTCAGCATGAACGGAGCATGGCGCGGATCGAGCGGGACGAGTATGGCCACCCCAATGGCAGCCGCGGCGGCGGGTGTGGTGCAGCAGATGATTGAGGACGGTTGG
The DNA here is from genome assembly GCA_013330765.1 of Candidatus Poseidoniaceae archaeon. Classification (GTDB taxonomy): domain Archaea; phylum Thermoplasmatota; class Poseidoniia; order Poseidoniales; family Poseidoniaceae; genus MGIIa-L3; species MGIIa-L3 sp12206u. The sequence goes on from DUHU01000044.1 coordinate 12,318, forward strand.
CTTCACGACGGCTCCTCAAGCGAAGCCCGCCTCAACCTGACAGAGCAAGCCCCGGCTTGGGCAAGTCCGGAACAAGGCGGGATGGCTTGGGTCGCCGACGGTTGGACGCCGTCCGGTCCGATGCTTCGCGCGGCGTTGGCGCTGAGTGCCGAACCGCTCCCCGCTGCGCAGGCCAACGATGGCAGCGGACCCGCTGGATTGAGCAACGAACACGACGGATGGGGTCAGCCGCGTTTGGACCGTTTGCTCAGCCCCACCGCGACGGGTGGGGCTTGGGACATGGCTCCTCACGTGGTCCTCTTCGATGCTTACCGCCTGACGAGCAGTACCCCTGAAGCGTTGCTTCAGGACCGATTGAACGCCTCCGGCGACAGCGGCAGGCTGAGTGAAATTCCTTGGG
>DUHU01000141.1 GCA_013330765.1 Candidatus Poseidoniaceae archaeon
GTTCAACGAGCTCGGCAGGAGTCCTCCGGCCAAAGCAACGACGAGGGTCAGCACTGCGAACAGCAGCGCCGCGCCAAACATGCTCGAAGCGAGATAATACCGCTTATGGGGGTTGTTATTAATCAGGGGTCTTTGGTGGGGGTATGGTCAAAGTGCTGTCCTTCAGTGTTGACGACGAACTCGACATGGAGTCGTTGGTGAGCAAAGCCGGATACAAGAACCGCAGTCGGTTTCTCAGGGATGCTGCAACCCACTATGCAGAGGCTTTGTCCAGTGGGGACTTGACCGACCGTCCTGTCGAAGAATTGACTGAAGGGACTTTGGTGATGTATTATCAACACACGGTCGCGGAAAAATTGCCGGATTTCCGCCACCATGACGGCATCACCCTGATTTCGTCCAACCATGCATGCTTGACCAACAGCCACACGTGCGTTGACACGTTGTACCTCTCGGGGGCTGCTGGTTTGATCCGCGAAACCGTGGAGGGTTTGCGCCGCTTCGAAGGCGTGAACCGGGTGGCCTTTGTCTCCGCCCCCTCACGGGATGACGGGTGCTGTTGAGACCGTCCCGCGACGGGTGTCGATCAGGCCCTGAACGTCGGGAAGTATTGCTGGGTGTATGCTGTAGCGTCCTCTTCGCTGTACCCTTGTTCAAGCAATTCAGCGTGATAGGTGATCGCTTCAGGGTCTTCCGTCATGACTGGCGTGGAAACGTCAGAGGTGGAAACCTCTGCGAATGAGGGTTCGAAGGCCTTCTCTTCATTCGATCCCTCGGCCTGCTTTCGGGCCATGCGAAGCACGAGCAGGAGCGACACCACGGCGGGGACAACAAAGACCAGAACGGTAAGAACGACCCAAACTGCTTCGCCTGCTGAGGATCCTGCGCCATCGTCTTGCGACGTTTGGTTGTCCTCCCCTTCGTCCGGGCCTTGAGGTGGTATGAAGGTGAATTCGCCCGATTGAAGGATCGTGGACGGTCCGCCTTCATGCGCAGCACTCAGGCTCCACGAGACCGCCCATTCTTGGGTTGAGCGATGGATTTCGTTGTACTGAGTAAACGCAGGATTGGCTTCCCAAAGGGTTCGTTGCACGCCGGGGAGGAGGGTGAGGGTCCAACCGTCCTCAATGCCGTCTGCCGCGGTGGCCCAGGTCAAGACCACGGGGCGGAGGCCGTTGTTGCTGATTTGGCACACCATCAGGTCGGTTGCATTGCCGTCGAGTGCATCGGTCAAACACGTTCCTTCGAGTCCGAGGTCTTGCAAATCTGTGAGGTCCAACACGCTCGTGTTCGAGAGGCATTCATCGACCGTGTAGTGGCAGAGTTCGACGGACAACGTGGCTTGCTGTGCACCGGTGGCGAGCAGGTCGTTGGCCGCCGTAAGGAGATCGAGGGCCACGCTCCCTCCGCCTTCAGGGACAGGGTTTGCATGCACCTGCGTACCGTCGAGGTGCACCGTCAGCTGGGCCGTACTTTCGTCGGTTCGGAAATCCCAAATCACCTCAACCGTGGTCGAATTGGCACGGTTGGTTTGGAGGGTTCCGTCGACACCAATGCGTTCCTCGATGGACACGTTGGCTTCGACAGGAGTGGCCGTATTTCCACCCTCGTCGCGCACCTCAAGACGGATGCGATGGAGGCCTTCAACGAGTTTCGAAGCGGGCACGGTATGGTTGAGGGTCGTCGAAGTGCCGGCCAAGGTGCCTTTCACGTCGATTTCGTCGCCGTTCGGTCCGAAGACGGAGAGGGAGGCGATGGCATGCTCCTCGGGGCTGAGGGACCATGACGATGAGAGGAACAGTGATTCGCCCAAAACGTGCGTGGTTGGGACGGTGAGGGAAAGGTTGCCCGGCGCCGTTCTGTCCACCAATTCCATCGTCGCGTCGGGGCCTATGACCAAGCCATCCTCGTCCGATTCGCCGGGCCCGGTTGTTTCCGAAAGACGGATTTCGACCGTCCATGCGCCAAGGCTTTCTCGTCCTGGGGCCCAAGTAGCAAGGTAGGCCCCCACGGAAACGTTCCAAGCCGCAGCGCGTTCCGTCGTCACGCCGTTGTGGGTCAGGTCAACCAAGGCCAAGAGGTCGCTTCGGTTTCCTGCATCGGTCACCTGGAACGAAAACTGTGGCCCGTCGCCCTCCCAAACGCCAGCAAGGCTTGGGCCCTCGAGCAGCGTCGTGTTTTGATCCGCTTCAATGCTGAGCGTTGCCACCTCGGGCATGCTGGGAAGGACCATGAATCCGTATTCGGAAGGATGGGTGGCCGTGTTCCCCCGCTGATCGGTCATGCGCACGCTGACGTTGATGGCGCCGGGTCCAGCGAGGTGGTCGGCCGTGTCGAAAGGCGCGACCCAGCCCCCGAATGCAGCGTTCCATGAGGTGGTCAGGTGGTTGGAATCGCCTACGGCGCCAACGTTGGGCGCAAACCAGAGGTCGACGGTTGCCGTGTCTTCGTCAATGAGGTCTTCCACCACGACAACGGTGCGGTCGCCAAAGCGAACGGTGGGTTGATCGACGCCTTCGTAGCGGTGACTGATCCGTTCGAGACGAGGGGCTTCGTCGTCGATCCAGGACAGTGAGAGGTCGGAGAAGGTGATCAGCACGCCGTCGTCGGTGTTGATGCCGGTGTTGTAGGTCACGTCATGAGCGCTCAACGCGGCGCATGTGGTGCTCAGGTAGACGCTTCCGCACGTTTGGATGATGCTCGCGTTGGTCGGTGCTGCAAGATCGAGGTGTGCGTGCATGGACCATGGTATGACGGTGTGGTCCACGGACAATGCAAAGTCGGTCAAGCCTGTTCCTCCGGACGACGTGAGGTCGAGGGTCACGTCACGCCAAACGCGTCCATCGGAAGCGGTCCGTGTTGAGGCTGTGGACAACATGCTCGCAATTTCGGTTTGGGACAACACGACGTCGTGACCTGGGTGAA
>DUHU01000134.1 GCA_013330765.1 Candidatus Poseidoniaceae archaeon
GGTCCTCGCCGCTGGAACGCGCACCGCGGAGGGTCATCGGCTCCAAGCCTTCACCAAGCACCTCACCGGCGAGTCCGAAACCGCTGACCATGACGCGCCATCCCAAGTGAACCTCGCCCAGGCCGATGTCCTCGTTGACGCGAACGTCAACGGTCAGTGCGTCCCAGTCCGACTCCGGCAAAGGTGCTCCAAGCGCTGGGGCCGTCAAGGCGTTGACGCGTGGTGGTTCGGTATCGACCATGAAGCGCCGAACCACGTCGTCCGCGCCGCGGTGGACCGCTCCGTCAGGGGCATCCACAATGCGAACGAGGAGGCCTTGGCTCCCTGCTTCGTCAGGCACTCCGAGTTCCAAATCAAAGGAACCGTTGACGGTGGTCCCGTTCTGCAATTCCGAGCCCAATGAGGCTTCGACATGAAGCGGATGAAGCACGGTTCTACCGGACCGTGCCCATGCGAAAGAGGAGGACACCTGAAGTTCTGCACCGGGTCGGAGTTGGGCCTGCGACTCGCCAAGAACCGTACCGTCCAGTTGCACGACAAGGGACGCTGCATCGAGCATCAGTTCACTTGACGCCCTCCATCGCAATCCGTCCAAACGGTCGGAGGAGAATTGACCACCACGGTCCTCAACGGTCACGGAAGGCGTACGAGCGGTCGTGCTCGGATCAAAGCCCCAATCGAGGCGCATGTCAATTCGCAGGAAACCGTCGTCGCTGAAAGGTGTGAGAGCAGGGGAACCTTCCATCCTGCAGTCGAGCACGGTGAGGAAGGGATGCGCCTCAGTGCATCCGTCCTCATCGGTCCATTCGATGACCAGACCGTCGTTTCGTTCAAGGTCGAGATCCACCGTCACCACGGCCAAATCCTGCAACCCGTTGCCGTCTCCGAGCGGAACCGAAAGCGTCACCACTTCGCTTGGATGGAGCCACGCGGGGGAAGGCACGGACCACGAAGCGGAGGCATCATCGCCCACAGAAGGAGCGGCGTCTGACCGCACTTGCACGATGGACATCGGAACGGAGCGGTTACCGGCGTCGAGCAACACGTTCCCTGCTTGGTCGGCAATGCTGTACCAGAAGGCGTACCAGCCACCGAGCGGTGCGCGCGATGCGTCGAGCGAGAAGGCGTAGGTCCCTTGCAAATCGGTCAGGTTTTCTGGTACGAGGACGCTCTGAAGGTTGGGCTCACCGGCATCGATGATGCCGTCGCCGTTGAGGTCGTCCACCCAGGAACGCCAGAGGTGGACCTCGCCGCTCGACGGGAGACGAGGCCGGTCACCGATGAGGAGGCTGTGCTCATGGGCATCGTCCGCCTCAAGGTGCGCCGTCGCGCCGGTCGACGATGAGAGCAGCAACGGAGCGACTCCGTCAAGTCCGAAGGTCTTCGATGAATCCACCGCGTCCACACGGTCTTGACCTCGCAAGGGCTCGATGTCGATGCGCACTTCGACCTCTGGAACGAAGCTCGGTGCTGTGAAGGGGAAGGATGCGTGCCCGTCGTCCAGCGACGATGTGGACCCAATGTCCACGCCGTTCAACCGCGCACGAACAAGCACGTCACCGCTTCGAGGACGGGCCGCGTCCGGCAGGTCTTCGAAACCGACCTGAATGTGGATGGTCCCGACATCGCCCGGGGCAATCCAAGGTTCACTGGGATGCGCACGGAAGCCACTGGAGGTCTCAATCCACCAGTCTTCGAGCCCGACGTCGGGCTCGATGCCCATGGAGGCACCGGCCCCAAAGGTGCGCGAAGCGGGAAGCATGGGCCCGGCTGGTGAGACCAAAGAAATCGAGAACACGGCGCTTGGCTCGTCAGACCAACTGACCGGAATTTGGAAGGCTGCATCCACCCAAGCCATTGGTCCTGTACCACCAATGGCCACGTGGCCGTCGGCCTCGGTGCTGCTCCACACCAAGGCTTCACCGCTTTTGCTGCAACCGTTCAGTTCATCTCCGGCCAAGGGCAAGGACGCCACGGAACAGGTGATCTCCGCCGCACCACCGGGTGCATGGAGAACCAAGCGAACGTCCCATCCTTGAGTTCGCATGTCGTTCGCGAAGGTGGTGGTCCCCAAGCGCGTGGCATCAAAGGTGGCGTTGAAGCGATACCAGTCTGTACCGGGGACCATGGTGTCCACGTCTGGTGTCATGGAGAGGCCAACCACTTCCACGGAGGAGGTCGTGCGCAAATCATCGACGGTGAACTCGACCGCCCCCGGTGCTGAAAGAGCAACTGGGAGGGCCACTGTGCGAACCCCATTGCTCGGAAGCGCCTCGCCGAGGGCTCCGTTCAACGCCACCACCAACGGATGGCCAGGCACCAGTGAGGTTGACATCACGCCGTCATAAGGAGCAAAGATGCCTCCCGCAACCAGACCGATGTTCGCATTTCCGGGACCTGAAAAGACCGCTTCGACCTCAACAAAATCCAGCCCGCTGGGACCCGCATCACGTTTCCCATTCAGTCCGGAGTTAAGCGAATTCAAATCCGTGGCAGAAAGCCGAACTTCCCCGTTGACCAAGGAGGGATACACGTCGATCGCAGGAACGACGGTGGCGCCGCCCACACGCAAGGCCATGTCCAGTCGGTTGGTGGAGCCGGACAGCACGTCAACCACCATGGCAAAGGCATCGACCCCATCGGCCGGCAGAAGGAATGGAACGGCGA
>DUHU01000245.1:0-1461 GCA_013330765.1 Candidatus Poseidoniaceae archaeon
ACGCATCGCAATGTTGTGTTCTTTGCTCCCGGTGAAGTAGGCGAGGGTGAACGGTGCAACTTCGGGTGGGACCAGACGAACCTGAGCGTCGATGGTGCCTCCCGCTTCCATGGATTCGTATTCTGAACCGCCAATGGCGTCCAGGACGTTGGCGTCCAAGTGGGGGAGCGCGAAGGCCTCATCGAAAATTTCCGTGTCGAGGATGAGGCTGATCTTCGACGAACCGGCGCCTTTGACGTCGGCGATGCCGGGGAGCGCGAGGATGGCTTCTGCGACGGCGGTGTGATCGTCGTTGTCGACCGACACGACGAGGTCCAAATCGCCGATGGTTTCCCTGCGACGGCGTGCGGAACCTGCCAAAATGGCATCCTGTACGCCGGCGATGCCCGCAACCCTTCGCTGGAAGGCCTCCCCGTACATCAGGCCAATGTCGAGTCGCCGACGCGAGCGGAACCGGGCAAGCAAGTCGATGCCGCCGAGGAGTTTGGTTTGGGACTTGGCTCCAAAGCCCTTCAGTTTGGCCACCTCTCCGGATTCACACGCCTCACGCAAATCGGCAATGGAGGCGACACCCAACGCCTCATGCATCATTCGAATCCGCTTCGGGCCCAGGCCAGGAATGTCCAGCATTTCGAGCATTCCCGGTGGGGTGTTGTTGTGCAAGTCGACCCAATCGCTGGGCCATGCGCCTTCCGTCATGGCTTGCTCAACGGCAGAGGCCAAGCCTTTGCCAATGCCTTTGATGTCCACCAAACGGCCGGTTTGAACGAGTTCCCACAAGTCATCCGTCAGGGTCCCGAGGGTCCTTGAACCGTTTTGGTAGGAGCGAATGCGGAAGACATTGGCATCGGCCAATTCCAGAAGGACGCCGACTTGGTGGAGGGCCGCTGCAACTTGGTTCCGACCAAAATAAGGCGGGCCTTTCGGACGTGGGCGTGGAAGGCTGAACCCACCCGCGCCCATGACCGAGGTTTCCGCGTGGCGCATGAGAACCTTACGACCGGCTCGCACACTTCTTGAGGCAGCGCCCGCACCGCGTTGCATGGTCGCGGTGAACCTCATCGAGACCATGGCGGAAACCCTCTGCGGGGTGGCCGCCGTCCTCTTCACCTTCATCGCCACGCTGTCCCGCTCTCCCGCAGCCGAACGCCTGGCTCAGAACGTCATTGCCGTGGTGCTCATTGTTGCTGCAGCGGTGCTCTGGTGGCTCTCGTTGGCAGGGGGGGAGCTGTGGGGCTCAAACTACCTTCCACGCCCCTTGTCCCTGTTTTGCGTGTTGATCGCCGTCGCCGCCCGAATGAACATCAAGGGGACGAACGTCAGTTTTGGTGCCAATCCGCACAGCATCGGTCGGACAGACGACGAATCTGAGTGAGACCGTCAGACGATTTCGCCCATGGGCTCGCCGTCGTTGGCCTCTGCTTCCATGCGCTGGTCGATGAAGGTCCGCATGTACTCCGG
>DUHU01000245.1:1763-1883 GCA_013330765.1 Candidatus Poseidoniaceae archaeon
GATGAAGGTCCGCATGTACTCCGGCAGTTCGCCGTTGACGAATACCACGTCTTCCACGGTGTCCAATTGCTTGAGCGCGTAATAGATCTGCATCGCGGTCATCGGGGTGGACGAGCATCC
>DUHU01000245.1:2212-2766 GCA_013330765.1 Candidatus Poseidoniaceae archaeon
GTGCATCCGCCTTCGAGGGACAACATCACCACGCCACCGCTGGTGTCGAGCACGTTGACGATGCCGTCGTGCTCGTCGAGCACCGCTTGGACCGGGCCGATCTCGGCGAGGACCTCGTCCGCGGAGATGGGCATGGCTTCCGCTTGCGGCCGGGGTGTTTCAAGGCTCGCTCCGCAAGGTGGATTCAAGGAAGGCGGTCGTGAGTCACAAGCATGGCCCGTCCTGAGCGCATCGTGGTGTTGACGGGGGCTGGCATCTCCGCGGAATCAGGATTGGCGACCTTCCGCGGCAGCGACGGACTCTGGGAGGGGCACCGCATCGAAGACGTGGCCACGCCAGCCGCATGGTGGCACGACGCCGAAACCGTGTGGCGCTTCTACACCCTGAGGCGACGTGCCCTGCTTGATGTCGAGCCCAATGCGGCCCATCATGCGCTGGTTCGTTTGGAACGGGAAGGCCCCGAGGTGCTTCTCATCACCCAGAACGTGGACGATCTTCACCAACGCGCAGGGTCAGTCTCCTTGTTGCCAATGCACGGGCAGCTTCGCATGCTC
>DUHU01000245.1:3088-3312 GCA_013330765.1 Candidatus Poseidoniaceae archaeon
GGTGCGAGCAGAGCGGGCAAACCGAAGAACGGATGGCGGAGACGGACCTCGACCCGGATTCCTTTGTCGAGTGCCGATGTTGCGTGGCCCCGTCCCGAATGCGGCCCGACATCGTATGGTTTGGCGAAATCCCGCTCGGGATGGACCGGATTTCCACGGCGATCGATGCGCTTCGTCAGGGGGACCTTTGCCTCGTCGTTGGCACCTCGGGCCACGTTCACCCA
>DUHU01000104.1 GCA_013330765.1 Candidatus Poseidoniaceae archaeon
GAGCACCTTCGCTGGTTTGCAGCCGCTGAACCGGCCGCACAAAGGTACGGTATGCCCAGCCCATGGTAACCCTCGCTCACGGGCATCCTTCAAGCCTTACGGGCTCTTCGACCACACATGACGCCAGATGACGTGCGTTGGCCGGCGGTCAGGGAAGCCGCTCGGAGGATTCTCCGCACACCGCACGTACGACTTGAGGTGCCAGATGAGCACATGCACCTCGCTCGAGATCTTGTCAGCGCCATTGCAGAATCAAATCCTGCGAGGTTGGTGTTGCCGGAACTTACCGCGTCCGCCACGTTCACCGTCATTGATGCGGAAACCAACATCCCGTTGGTCGCCTGGGAGCGTGAAGCACCCAAAAACGTCCTTTTGTTCCGGCCAGACGGACAAAATCATGTCACTTTTCATGATGTCTTTTCGATGGCCCACGAACTTGTTGAAGCAGGTTATCCAGGTTGCCTAGGGTGCGGTGGACCGGGGTTGGAAGCACCATGGGACGAGTTGACGTGGAGAAGTCGGCAGGACACAACATCGTTCAAGTAGGCTCGACGGGGCCGGCTCATCCATGACCGTCGTCGTCATCGCGGAGAAACCCAGCGTTGCGGACGACATCGCCAAGGTTCTTGGAGCGAAGAAAAAGGAAGACGACGCGTGGATTGGCGACGATCTTGTGGTCACGTGGGCCATTGGCCACCTGGTCGAACAAAAGTTCCCCGAGGACTACGATCCAGAATTCAAGAACTGGAGGAAGACCATCGACCGGCTCCCGCTTGTTCCTGAACCGTTCGAGTACAAAGCAAAAGGAGGTCGGAACCGGAAGGTGCTCACCGCGATCAAAAAGCGAATCACCGCAAAGGGCGTCGCTGAGATCGTCAACGCTTGCGACGCTGCTCGTGAAGGTGAACTCATCTTCAGAAGCATCATCGAACATACGGGTGCGAAAGCCCCCACCACCAGGATGTGGTTGCAATCGATGACCACTGGGGCCATCACCACCGCATGGGAAAGCCGTCAGCCAAGCGGCACATACGACAACCTTGGAGCAGCAGCCCGCTCTCGTTCTGAAGCCGATTGGATCATCGGGATGAACGGATCTCGCGTGGGCAACACCTTCCTGAAAGGTCGACGCGAACGCACGACGATCAGCCTTGGACGTGTGCAAACCGCGACATTGGCCATGATTGCAGATGAAGAAAAGCGCATCCTGAGTTATGTTCCCGAACCGTTCTGGAACGTCACAGCAGACGTTCAGACAGACGGTGGCTCATGGTCCGCCCGCTGGGTCCGACGAAACCACAAAGCGGACGAAGACCGGCCGGAATACAAAGCAAATCGGATCTTGGATGCTCAAGAAAAGACGGACGTCGAAAAGGACATTGCGTCCTCGACCGCCACAAGCGTGTCCGTGCAAGAACGTCCGAAGCATGAACGCCCACCCCTGAATTTTGACTTGACCAGCCTGCAACGGCGCGCCAACAGCATGTGGTCATGGCCATCGAGGCGGACCCTCAGCGTGGCCCAAGACCTCTACGACCGCTACAAGGTCACGACCTATCCACGTACGGATTCACAATACCTGCCGACTGACATGGGGGAAAAGGTGGATGAGATCATCGGAACCTTGTCTGGCATCGATGAATACAGCGAGCATGTCGGGCGATTGAACAGCGAAGGGTTGCGAAACAAGGAACGAAATTTCAACGATGCAAAAGTCAGTGATCACTATGCTATCGTCCCTACGGGTGTGCTCCCGAAGGAGCCCCTACCCGCCGATCACGCGAAATTGTTTGACTTGATTGCTCGACGTTTCCTCGCCTCATGGTCCGACCGGTCCACCTGGAACGTCGAAACGAGGACCGCCACCGCGGGCAGCCAAGACTTCGTCAAGAGCGTCGAGCACCTCGTCGACCCTGGTTTCCGTCACATTGAGACAAAGAAGGTGAACCTCCCAGAAGGGTGGGGGACGGTCAACGACGGCTCAGATGCAACGTTGGAAAACGTCACCTTCCACGAAGAGATGTCGAAGCCGCCGAACCGATTGAAGGAAGCCCGGCTGCTCACGCTCATGGAACACGCCGGTCGTCAGGTGGAGGACGATGAATTCTCTGAAGCCTTGAAGGACACCGGATTGGGCACGCCTGCCACCCGTGCTGAGACCATTGAGAAGTTGATCGACCGGAACTACATCCGACGAGCCCGGAGCGGGCAACTTAGCGCCACCGCCATCGGGATGCGACTCATCGACATGCTCCGACGGATCGGGGTGGATTGGATTACCTCTCCCGAACTGACTGGAGAAATGGAACATCGACTCCTTCAGGTCCAGCGTGGTCAAATTGAGCGAAACACGTACATGAACGACATCATCGAACGGACCACGAGCATGGTTCATAGCATCAAGGACCACGATCGCTCGGTGCTGTATGCGGAAGACGTTGACCTGGGACCTTGTCCATCGTGCGGAGAAAGCGTGCGAGAAACAACGTTGGCCTACCAATGCGTGGCCAACCTCGGTGCCGAAGAAGGTTGCAACTTCATGTTCTGGAAAGACACGTCAGGCCGTTGGTTCGATCGTGCCACAGCGACTCGCCTTCTCAGCACCAGAACCATCGAAGATCTGCACGGATTTTTCAGCCGAACTGGAGAGGAGTACACCGCCACAGTAACGCTGAGCGATGCCGGAAAAGTGACCTCAAAAGGAAACGGAGCAGGCAGCGTTGAAGCCACGGACGAAGCCATTGCCGCATGTCCTGCATGTGAATCAGGCACCGTTCGGCAAGGACATGACGGTTATGCTTGCGATGCTGAGGATTGCACCTTCCGAGGCATTCGCGCAGAAATGTGTCAACGTCTTATCACACCCGAGGAAGCAAGGTCCATCCTGACCGATGGCCGTTCTGCATTGCTGGAAGGTTTCACCTCACGCAAAGGGCGGCCATTCAGTGCTTACCTCGTCCTCAACGGGAAGAAAATCGAATACGACTTCCCGCCGCGGCAAGCGGCCGCAGATGCGAGGAAGTTCGACGTCGAACCAGGCGTGGTGGCGGTTTGCCCGAAAACAAATGTCGCGATTGTAGAAACGCCGACTCACTACCAACCCGAAGAAGCCGGAAGCGGTTGCAAGATTCAGATTGCCCGTGAGATTTCCAAGCGAGTGCTGACGCGGGAAGAAGCAGCGACGATGATCACCGAAGGGCAAGTTGGCCCCTTCTCCGACCTCATCTCGAAGAAAGGAAACCCGTTTACGGCAATCCTCTACTTGAACAAAGCTCAGCAGGTTCGCTATCGCTTCGCGAAGCGAGAATGAGGCGCATGCTTGATGGGGTCCATGCCCCGCATTCGACTCATGGACCACGACGTCATCGTCGTCGGCGCGGGCCCTGTAGGCGCCCGCTTGGCCACGGTGCTCGCAGAACGCGGCGTCGATGTTCTTCTGATGGAAGAGCATGCGTCGATCGGACGGCCCTTCCAATGCGCCGGTCTGGTCAATCCTTGGTCCATGCAGCAGGTGGGCCTGAACGACACCGTGCTCCAGGACATCGATGGGGCGACCATCCATGGCCCGCATGAAGCGTCGGTGTCCGTTGGTGTGCCTGGAGAGGTCAGGACCAGCGCTGTGTGTCGGAATCGGTTTGACGAAGGCGTCGTTCATCAAGCCTTGAACGCCGGTGCGAAACTACGGCTTTCCACATTGGCCACCGGGCTGCTTCCAATCGAGGGAGAAGGATGGCGCGTGAATTACAGGCACGAATCCTCGACCGGAACCGCCAACTGCCGATTGGTCGTCGGAGCTGACGGCGCCCACAGCCGAGTGCGCCACTGGCTGCGATGCGGCCGGCCAAAGGAAATGATGATTGGAAACCAAGTTGAAGTCACGGGTTTTGATACCGAAGAACGGTGGTTGGAGATGTTCACAGGCGTGGCGATCGCTCCGGGATTTTTTGCCTGGGCCATTCCCACTGGTTTTGGCACCCATCGAGTCGGCTTGTGGTCCGCGCCCGAACGTTTGGACGAAGCTTCGCCTGAAGCGTTGCTTCACGCACTCATGCACACGTCAAGGCATGCTCCGCGATTTGCAAATTGCCAGGTCGTGGCGAGGTATTGCGGTCCAATTCCCGGTGGAATGGTTCGACGTCCGGTCAGGGAGCGAGCGATGCTCTTCGGGGACGCGGCAGGCTTGGCCAAACCCACCACAGGCGGGGGTATTGGACCTGGGTTCAAACAAGTCAGCCTCGTTGCGGACGCGTTGGCCAACGCCATACATGCTGACCGGCTTTCGGAGAAGGCGTTGAAGAAAATCAGCCGTCCATGGGACGACTTGCGTCGCCACCAAACACGAGCAAGGGCCTTGCGCAATTTGTTCCTGACCGAGAGCGATGACGACACGCTTGAACGGCACGTGGCCATCTTCGCTCAACCGGACGTCACCGCCATGATCAACAGACTCGGTGACATTGAGCATCCGGTTCCACTTGGGATCGAAATGCTTCGGAAAGTCCC
>DUHU01000236.1 GCA_013330765.1 Candidatus Poseidoniaceae archaeon
CATGACCGGCGACGGCGTCAACGATGCACCAGCGCTCGCCCAAGCCAACATTGGTGTGGCCATGGGCATTGCTGGAACCGACGTCGCGAAGGATGCAGCAGACATGATCCTTCAGGATGACAATTTTGCCAACATCGTTCAGGCCGTCGAGGAAGGCCGGAAGATCTATTCCAACATTCGGAACTTTGTCCGCTATCAAATTTCAACCAACGTTGCCGCCGTGCTGCTGTTGTTTGTCAGCACCCTGGTCCTTGGTTGGGAACTGCCCCTCACTGCCACGCAAATCTTGGTGATCAACATCCTCATGGACGGACCGCCAGCGGTCGCTTTGGGCATGGAAAAGCGCCATGGAGAAGTCATGGACCGACCCCCTCGACCCGTGGGAGAACCGCTGCCCAACCTCCAAGACATCACCCTCATTTTGTTCCTGGGCGCGGTCATGGTCACGGGCACCATGATCGTCTTTGGCCTCGCTGGGGGCGAAGTCATCACCGGTCCATGCCAAGGCATGGGGGCTGGTTTTGACGTGGCCACTTGCCTTGAACAGGAAGAGGCCGGCGGTGGAGCATTGTTCGATGCTTGGGATCAGGAACTTCGGGAATCGAGGACCATGGCGTTCTCGGTGTTCATCGTGTACCAGTTGTTCAACGTGCTCAATTGCAGGTCTGGGAATCGCTCCATCGTCTTTGACCTGGGCGTGTTTTCGAACCGGGCGATCAACTACGCCACCATGATTTCCATGGGCCTTTTGTTGATCTTTGTTCAAGGCGCTGGAATGCCCCTACCATTCGGCGATGTCGTGGTGGGAGATTTGTTGAAGACCACGGCGCTTGAGTCCCAAGATTGGCTGGTGGTCGTCCTTGTTGCTTCCACCGTTTTGGTGATGGATGAATTTAGGAAAATCATACGGCTTGCCCTGACCAAGACCGATAGGGCGTAAACACCACCTTGAAAGGTTCCGGGCCGGAGAAAATCGCATGGGCGCGGTCCGGGCGGAGCATCGCTTGGCTGGCTGCAACCCAGAATGGCGTGAGCACTTTTCTGATTCCATCGCCAGCGAATCGTGGAGTGAAGCCCTGCTACCCGTGGTCACCACCCTTCTCGAAGGCGGACGTCTCGACCTCCAACATGGCCTTCTGATGTACAACCATCCGGATTTGCCTGAACTGGGGCGCCTTGCCCACCTTGCCAAGGAAGCACGCTACGGCCGTCGAGCTTTCTTCAACCACAACGTCCACATCAATCCGACCAACGTTTGCGCCCTCGCCTGCAGGTTCTGTGCGTTCCGTCGCTCGAAACGTCAGGACGATGCCTACGCCTTCAGCACCGAAGCTTACGTCGAGGATTTGGGTCGGTATGCAGATCACGTCACTGAAGTCCATTCCGTCGGAGGACTTCATCCCGATTGGGACGTGACGACCTACGAGTCGATGTTCGCTGCGGCCAAAGCGGCCTTCCCTCATGTGTCCATCAAGGCCCTGACGGCCGTCGAGGTCAAACACTTGGCGAAGCAATCAGATCTTTCCGTAGAGGAAACGCTCGAACGGTTGTTTGACGCAGGCCTCGATCAACTTCCAGGCGGCGGGGCTGAAATTCTCGACGACGGTGTTCGAGCCGTCATTTGCAACGGAAAAGAAAGCAGCCAAGAATACCTCGACATTCACGCCACGGTTCACCAATTGGGGCATGTCAGCAACTGTACGATGCTCTTCGGAACCGTTGAAACCTTGGAACAGCGCGTGATTCACATGCTGCGGCTCCGTGAGGTCGCCGACCGCACGGGTGGCTTCCAGTGCTTTGTCCCGTACCCCTTCCTCCCCGATGACACACGCCTGCCTGAAGCACAGTTGGCCACGGGCGCTGAAGTCCTACGGACCATCGCCGTTTCCCGGCTCATGCTCGACAGCATCCCCCACATCAAGGCCTACAGAATGAACGTGGGTGACGGGCTAGGGGAGCTCGCGCTTCGGTTTGGAGCGGACGACATCGACGGGACGGTCCACAAGGAATCCATCATGCACTTGGCCGGCTCAACGGCCCCGTTGGACGCCGACAAGCGAAGGATGTCGAGGCTTATCGAGGATGCGGGCGCAGAACCGTGGGAGCGAAATTCAGACTACACCACCTTCACTCGATTTGTTCCTCCCCCCGTCCCAAAGCGCCGTGGACTCACGATGGCCACAGAATGAGGTGAAATCATGACGGCTACCTGGACCCGAACCATTGGGAGGGTGGCTTTCATCAATTGTGATCCATTGTTTACTGGATTGGACCCCTCGTGGTCGGTGCTTGCTGCACCTCCTTCTTGGCTAACAGGGCATGTGTTGCGCAAGGATTGTGTGCTTGCACCCATACCTGCTGCAGATTATGCTCGTCACCATGATGAGTTGGTCCTCGTCCCTGACGTCGGCATCAGTTCCGCCGGTGAAGTTGGCAGCGTCCTTCTGTTTGGCAAGGAATCCATCGAACAGATGCGGACCATCGCGGTCCCCACCGATTCCGCCTCGTCTGTGGCGCTTTTGGAGTGGATCGTGAAGGAGCGAAACTTGGACGTGATCTACACGAAAATGGGACCTGACCTTGACGGAATGCTCGAAGTCGCAGACGGTGCACTGGTCATTGGCGACCGCGCTCTTGACGGTGCTGCACTCCATCCTGACCTTGTCCAAATGGATTTGAGTCAAGCTTGGGTGGAACGTACCGGATTCCCCATGGTTTTCGGCGTCTTTGTCGCTCGAGCCGACACTCCGAGGGCGTTGGTCGCAGCGGCACACGAAGCCCTGTTGGATCGTTTGGTTGCTTTTGAGACTCAACCCGGTGCTCGAGCGGCGGTCCTCAAACGGGCGCACGCGCATACCCATCTTCCGATGGATCGTTTGGACCGGTATTTTGGAGAGGTGTTCAACCGACTTTCTCCAAACGACCATCTGGGTCTGCATGCCTTCCTCGAACACGCCTGTGGCCTCGATGCTCGTCCTCGTTGGGCTTGGGAAGCGCTTGCGCCGATGGCGTGAGAGGTGCCTTCTTGAACTGCGGGTCGGACCACCAGCCATGAGCGCAGACCTGCCAACAAACGAGGCCGGAGAAAAGATTGTCCGCATCGGGCACTCTCCAGACCCAGACGACGCCTTCATGTTCCATGCACTCACGACGGGTGCCTTTCCAACACCTGGATACGTCTTCGTCCATGAACTTCAGGACATTGAGACGTTGAACCATCGCGCCATGAACAGCGAATTGGAAGTTTCAGCCGTGTCCATTCATGCATTCCCAGACATCGCTGACCGCTATGCCTTGATGAACTGCGGCGCATCGATGGGAGAGGGTTACGGCCCAATGATCATCGCCAAACCCGGCGTGACCGAAGCACAGGCCCGTGCCGCTCCCATCGCAGTACCAGGCCTCAAGACCAGCGCTTACCTTGGATTGAGGCTGGCGTGGGGTGACGTGCCGATCGAGGTCGTCCCCTTCGACGAAATCATGCCTGGTGTCCTCGACGGACGATTCGTCTCAGGATTGATCATCCACGAGGGCCAATTGACCTACAAGAATCACGAACTCAACGTCATCATCGATCTCGGTATTTGGTGGAATGAACGCACAGGCGGTTGGCCCATGCCCCTCGGAGGCAACGTCGTCCGTCGAGACCTTGGCGATCAGGTGATGGAGGACATCACTCGATACACCAAGATGTCCATCGAGCACGCAATTCGCTCCCCAGAAGCCGCTCTTGAATTCGCCAAGGCCTGGGGCCGAGGCATCGATGACGAGACCAACGAAGCCTTCGTCGGTATGTACGTCAACGAACGCACCATCGACTACAAGCAAGAAGGACGCGATTCGATCCGCAGGTTCCTCACAGAAGGAATCGAAGCGGGTATGGTCGACTCGACCTTCGATGTGGCGGGCATGTCGTTCATCGGTGCATCGGAGGTTTGAGTTTGGCAAGGGCCGTGCCTGAGGTCAGCGAATATGGATCCGTGGATCCTGCGCCTCCTGCCGATCAGAGCGAACTGCACACCCACCGCGCGGTGCTTCTGGATGAAAGCGCTCGAATGTTTGAACGAATGCGCGCCGTTTTCGCCCTGAGAAACGACGGAACGGACCACGCTGTTGATGCGCTGTGTGACGCCTTTGTTTCCTCGAGTGCACTTCTCCGTCATGAATTGGCCTATGTCTTGGGCCAGATGCAAAACCCGCGTGCGCTTTCGACTCTTTGGGATCGACTTTCAGACGAGGATGAGCACGTGATGGTGCGCCACGAAGCGGCGGAAGCCATGGGTGCCATCGGGGATCCCTCTTCGCGCAAGGTGTTGGAGGCCTACCTCACGCACCCATCCCCTGAAGTCTCAGAATCCTGTGAAGTCGCCCTCGACTTGCTGGATTGGTGCGAACGCTCAGAATGGGAGCGGGAGTGAGCGAAGCCTCAAAACCCGAACCACACACCCACAAACGAGGACGTCCCATGCCACATGACCACATTCGTCTGGCCCAAGCTCCAAACGGAGAAATCGGGCCTCGTTGCAGCATGTGCAACAAGCGCATGACGTTCGGTTCTGCGATGGTACTGAACAACAACTACGTCTGCTGGCCGTGCTACGTTGAGGCGACCGGGGCAGATACATCGACGGTCGTCGGTGAGACGGTGGAACGCTTCTATGCCCGTTGAGGCATGGGTTCAAGCGGTGTCGTCGTCCCCTTCAATCAATGGACGGATGGGCCCGCGTCGCACACCGCTTCAGCGGTTACTACCGGTCCGCTGAGATGTGGCAACCGCCACGGCTCTCACGTCGTGAATGGATGTTCATCCCCTTTGGCGAGGGCGCCCCCCTCCGACACCAATCCTTCTCGAGCATGGAAGACGTTCGCTCATTTCTGATGCAACGGCCCACGCATTCCTGCTTCTATTCTACGGCGTACTGGAAACGTCCATTCGAGGCCAAAATGGCCGACAAAGATTGGCTTGGTGCAGACCTCATTTTCGACTTGGACGGTGATCACCTGCCGGGGGTGTCTGACCGTGATTTCCCAGGCATGCTTGATTTGATTCAACAACAGGCGTGGACCCTTTGGTCAGAATTCCTCGAGCCTGAATTCGGCTTTCAAGAGGACCATCTTCACGTCACTTTTTCTGGCCACCGGGGTTTTCATCTCCACTACAGAGACCCTGCCCTTGTCCATCTTGATTCAGATGCCCGCCGGGAATTGGTCGCCCACATCAGGGGCGAAGGCGTCGACGTCGCAGGACGGTTTGGCATGTACCGTGATACGGAGTCCAAAGGATGGAGCAGACGCGTTCGCGAGGGCGTGGCCACCACCGTGGCCACCTTGCAGGGCATAGCCACTGGTGAAACCTCGAAAGAAGACATCGCACGGCTTCATGACGGGGTTCAACGCCGCCGGGCTCACGAAGGAAGAACAGCAGGCCCTCATTCCATCGCAGCGATTCGCAAATTGGGTGAGACCTTGTCGGATGCACGTCGTGCAGAGCGGCTTTTGGAAGGCAACTTCAACATCCTAAAGGACGGCCCCAAAATTCTCTTTGCTGACTTGGTGGCCACAGATGCATCCATTGTCCTTGGTGCCGCAGGCGAAACCGACGAAGTGGTGACCATCGATACACGGCGTCAGATTCGTTGGCCGACCAGCCTTCACGGCAAATGCGGCCTACGTGTTTCCACGCTTCCGCTCTCTCGCCTCGATCCTGACCGTCCAGGGGCGTACAATGCGCTCACAGAAGCCGTCGTGTTCGGGACAGAGGTCGACCGACGGATGGAGATGACCGTCGATGACGCGGTGTTTGGCCTTCATGGAAGGAACATCGACGCTTCAAGCGGTGACGTGGTCGAGGTTTCAGAGGCAGAAGAGGTCTTCCTTTCGTTGAAAGGCTGGGCCAAAAAGGTCGCTTGAAGGTTGGCATCTAGACGACCCCTTTGTGAGGAACCTTGAAGGAGCACAGTGCGACGAAGGGTCGGGGTTCACCATGGGTCGTCGACGACGCAAGGCCGCAGAAGCCGAGGCACCTGCTGCGCCTCCCCTCCCCGGACTCCCTCCTCCTCCCACACTCGGAGCCCTTCCTCCCGCTCCTTTGCCGGCACCTCCGAACCTGCCCCCTGCAGCCCCCCTTCCGGACCTCGCTGCCCCCGATGCACCCGCTCCCTTCCCCCCGGCCGCTGAACCTGCGGCCGTTGCACCAGCCGCAGAAACCGATGATGATTACTCAGAAATGTGGGCGAAGCGAAC
>DUHU01000066.1 GCA_013330765.1 Candidatus Poseidoniaceae archaeon
CGACGGCGATCACGTTCGCCGAGAACGTCGTGGCATACGTGTCGTCGAAAGAATCCAGATAAAGCCGGTGCGTGATGCCGGTCATGACTTGGGCAGAGCGTTGGACGTCAAGAAGGCGTCCACGCCCTTCAGCGCCTTTTTCGCCACGCGAGCCGCATCCAAAGGCCATTCATCGTGTTCCCATGTGGTCGTCATGGTTTCGAGCATCGAGGATTGAAGGTCCGTGAGTTCGCTTTGCTCGGTCGTCCACGCTTCAATGGATCCGTCGGCTCGTCGTCCAGCGTGCGGCACGTCAACCTGGGTGTTGCTGGCCATGACGGCGCCGTACCATACCACTGGCGTCTTGAAGATCACCAGCGGTGTCCCAATGCTTTGACCGGGTTCAGGAACGTCCTGGTCGGCCAAGATGAAATGTTGTGCCTCGTCGACGGCGAACGTACCGGTGCCCGCGGTCGCAAAAGTCCCAGATTCCTTGTTGATTCGAACGCGTGTGGAGGTTCGACCGCCGTGTTCAGTGAAACGATGCACCAAGCGCTTGACGAGCCATTGGCTGCGGCACGTGATAAGGTCCCCTGAAGCGGCAGCAACGGCCTCCTCGAGGGTTTCGAGGGGCCAGGGAGATGTGGTGATGTTCCACAAACCACAGCCACCGTGAGGAAAGCCAAATTCAGCATGGCTTGTGGTGAGAATCACGTCATGGCCAGTGTTGAGAAGGTGTTGCGCTGCAGTGACGGCGACGAGGCCGCTACCAATCACGACCATCATGGTTGCAGCTCCATGGAAAGCGCGTCCACAGGGCAACTTGGGAGGCAGTGATCACACAAGGTGCACGTGTCTTGATCCACTTCAACCAACCAACCGTGCAGCAAAAGGGCGTCAACAGGACAAACCATCACGCAAGCCGCGCAACCGTAACACCGATCCTTGTCCACCTGGAGGAGGTGTCCAGTGGACGGCATGTTCTCGGGATTCCGTTCTCGTTCATGGATTCCACGGAGAAATTCGAACTTCGATCTGCAGTTGATACGGTTGCAATGATTTTCCAGAGGAAAAGGTGGACCTATGGGTCACCCCTCAGTTTCCACTGGAGTTCTTCTTCTTCGCGCAATGCAGCGAAGACGTATAGGAAGAAATGACGCATCGAAGACGCCATTGGAAGATATGGTGAAACCAGTCTATCATGCTCCTGTAGAAAAAATCGAGAAAACGCGTTTTCCGGATTGAAAAATAGGTGCAGTGGAAACAAAGGGGTCCGTGTCCACAGATTCTTGACGAGGACGCTTCTGCCCAGACCATGGTGATGTACGATCCAGGTCGCACGTCCACGTATCCCAATCTTCCTCCAGATTCAGGATTCCGCTTTCAGTACCTTGGTGGAGGCAATGAAGTTGGCAACGTTGGCATCATGATGGAAGACCCAACGGGAACCAAACTGTTGCTTGATTATGGCCTTGCTCCGACCAATCCACCCCGGTACCCCAATGAGGCACCGCGCGTTACGGACGCGGTCATCACCCACTCTCACATCGATCATCTTGGCATGGCGCCCTGGCTTGCAGCTCAACACGGAACACGTCTTCACGGCTCGAGTTTGACGGCGGCCATTTCAGAACCAATGTGGTACGATTGCCACAAAGTGTCCTCCATCGAGGGCTATCCTCTCGCTTGGGACAAGCGGGACATCGATACTGCGGTACGGTCCTGGACGACGCATGCCTGGAATGAGTCCTGGCAGCATGGTCCTTGGACGTGCACGTTTCATCCCGCTGGACACATCCCCGGAGCCGTGATGTTGCACGTGGACACGGGGGCATACCGGGTCATGTTCACCGGCGATTTTGACACCCGTGATTCACCACTTGTGGCCGGCGCCCAACCCCAAGATGTTGACATCCTCTTCCTCGAAGGCACGTACGGAGGGCGTTCCCATCCAGATCAAGAAGAGGAACTGGAGCGTTTTCTTGCTCGTGTGGATCAAGTCGTCGCCCGTGGCGGCACGGCGTTAATTCCTGCATTTGCAAACGGAAGGACCCAAGACGTGGTCATGCGTTTGCACAAACACCGTCCACATCTCAACGTTCACGTCAACGGCATGGGAAAACTCATCGCAAAGCATCAGATGGAACACGAACATCTCCTTCGGGACCCGTCAGCGCTTCGCAAGGCCTGGTCTTGGGTCAAGCGTATTTCGTCCAAATCCGACCGGAAGCGAGCGCTCGAAGCGGACGTCATCGTCTCCACCTCAGGCATGCTGGACGGCGGCCCAGCCCTCTGGTTCCTCAACCGCCTCCGCCACGACCCGCGCAATGCATTGTTGTTGACGGGGTACCAAGCGCGAGGGAGTGGTGGTCGTTCGCTTTTGGACACCGGGCGTTTGGAAATCTATGGGAACATGACAGCCATCGACCTTGAAATCGATCAATTTTCATTTTCCACTCACGCTGGACACGACGAAATCGTCGCGTTTGCAAAAGCATGCAACGCCAAGCATGTGGTGATTTATCACAGCGATCCAAATCACGCACGCCCCCCTCTTGCATCAGCGTTGGAAGCAAATGGGCATACAGTGCATACACCCGAAAACGGTGTTCCATACACCATCATCTAAGCACGTCGGCGTTCTTTTTCACATGCACAAATGCGACCCTGTTTAGGAATCGGGCCCGCCCTTGTTAAAAGGGAAAACAGAACTGATGGACCATGGATATGAAAACCATCTTCCGACCAAAAGTCTGGTACATCATCTGCGGTGCCATGGCAATGATCGGCGGAATTGAAAACATGATGAATGCCTCATCCTGGGCTGAAAGTGCATGGGGTGTCGAGAACGTCAATGAACAGACAGAAGCAATGGAAGTGCTCTTCGGCACCTTCATGATTGGTTTTGGCGCCATGAGCATGGCCGCAGCTTTTGTCCTCAAAGGGACGGCCCAAGGCACGTTCGCGGTGTTTAACGGCGGGATCATGATCGCCTTTTTCCTCTTCATGTTCGTCATGCTCAACAGCACAGAGTACAACATGCCAGGCGCGCCTTTCCTCGTTCCTCCCTTCATCCTGCTCGGTGGCCTGGCTTACTCTGGCTTCCTTCACATGACGGACGATGAATCACTTCTGGGGGCTTGAACATGAACATCCTGCACAACACCAAAATTTGGCTCCTGATCATCGCCGTCATGCACATGCTGATGGGCGTAGGTGCATCGTATGCCCAGTTGGGCAACGAACATCTTGCGATGATTGGATTTTTTGCAGCCGTGGGCGTCTATCTCTTCTATGCCGCTCTCATGACAGAAGGACAAGAGCAAGCCCGCCTTGCCGCTGTTCTTTGTGGGCCAGTGTTCGTTTGGTTCGTGATT
>DUHU01000251.1 GCA_013330765.1 Candidatus Poseidoniaceae archaeon
ACGTGCTGAGCGGCGTGAAGAGAAGGCCTCGCTCAGGCAAGCATCATCACCGGCGGAAACCGCCGAGGACTGGATGGCCGGATTCAAACAGGAGTCCACCGCACCACGCCTTGCTGTCAGCCGCAGCGTCGACAGGGACGCTTTCGAAGAGGCGTTCAGAAACCGCTCAACTCCCAGCCCCCCACCTACGCCATCACCCCCGAGCGCGCTCACCGAAGCAGCAACGGTGGTCCTCGATGCCCGCACCGGCCAAGCTGCGGCACAACGCCTTGACGCACTTTCTGCCGGCCTGAATGCACCCCAGGAACAGAAAACGGAGATCGACACGCTGCTTGACGACCTCGATTTGGAGTGATTTCGTGCGAGTCATCGGCGTCGATGAAGCCGGCAGGGGGCCCTGCATTGGACCGCTCTTCGTGGGTGCAGTCGCGTTACCAAACGAGCATCTCCACATGCTTGAGGAGCTTGGCGTGACCGATTCGAAGCGTTTGAAGCCCAACCAACGTGAATCGATGGACGCTGAGTTACGACGGCTTGGGGCGCTCCATGGCTGGGGACTTTGTGTGCAGCCCTTGCAACCCCCTACAATCGACGCCGCCGTCGAGGAACAGGGACTCAATCGACTGGAGGTCGAAGGATTTGTGATCGCCATCAACGAGGTGTGGAAAGACGGTGAGGACCATCACCTGGTGCTCGATGCCTGCGACGTCGACGCCACGCGGTTCGGCCGCAACGTCGAGTCAGGGCTCCACACGCTGGGCAAGGCGCCTGCACACGTTCTTGCAAAGCATCGTGCGGACGCGGACGAGCGCATTGTCGGCGCCGCCAGCATCATTGCCAAGGTCGCACGGGACGCTTGGGTCCGCGCTTTCATCGAACGTACCGGACACGACATCGGCTCGGGTTACCCAAGCGATCCAAAGATGAAACACGTCATTGCTGACTTGCTTGGCGGCTCGCTGCCGCACGGTGATTTGCGGTGGTCATGGGCGACCACAAAGCGTGCGTGGCAGGCCTTGCATGGGACGAAGGCCCCGGTAAGGACCGCATCTGGCACCTCCGTCCAGCGGCGTCTCTTTGACCCACCATCCTCATGAAGGGCTCCCCGCAGGTCCACCCGAGGCCCATGAGTTGGAACCCTGACGAGGAGACGCTCGCTTTCCTTCGCCTTGTGGCCTTGCAAAATGCCGTGGAATATGCCGGCAAGGCCGTCGCGGGTTCCGTTGTTGGACGAATCATGGGGATGAGGGCCGACCTCCGACCTCATGGCCGGGTCCTTGCGCCTGCCATCGCGACAGCCGTCGCGGAGGCGAACGCTTTCGTCGAAGAGCAAGGATTGGAAGCAGCGCAAGATGAACTTGCATCCATGGCGCCAGAATTGCTCGAGGCACGCCCAAAAGCAGAACGCCGCGTTGGTTTGCCGGAGTTGGAAGGGGCCGAGGACGGCAAGGTCGTGTTGCGCTTCGCCCCGAATCCAAACGGTCCACTCTCCTTCGGACACGCACGTGGGTTGGTCATCAACGGTGCCTACGCAGAACGGTACAAGGGGACCTTGATCCTTCGATTTGATGACACGGATACGGTCGTCAAACCCCCCATGCCCGAGGCCTACGAGACGATTCAGAAGGAAACCGAATGGCTCCTTGGCCGGCCTGCCGATCGCGTGGTCATCGCCAGCGACCGCATCGACCTCTACCACCAACACGCGACATCGATGATCGAGCAAGGCTTTGGCTACGTGTGCACCTGCACGGCTGAAGCCTTCCGTGAATTCAGATTGGAGCAACAAGCCTGCCCTTGCCGTGAACTCCCCAATGCGGAACAAGTCACACGATGGAAGGGAATGTTGGAGGGTGCATACCGGCCAGGAGAGGCCGTTGTCCGGGTCAAAACAGGCATGGACCAACCCAATCCCGCCCTTCGAGACTGGCCAGCTTTGCGGTTGCAAGACACGGTGAGCAATCCACATCCCCGGCCTGAAGTGGGATCAAAACACCAAGTGTGGCCCCTCCTCGACTTCCAAAGCGCCATTGAAGACCATCTTCAAGGCGTGACCCACATCATCCGTGGAAAGGACTTGATGGACTCCACGCGGAAACAAACGCTGCTCTACGAGCACTTTGGCTGGACCTATCCACAGACCATGTACTGGGGCCGCGTGAAAGTTCACGAATGGGGCGGTTTTTCCACCTCTGCGATGCGCAAGGACATCGAGAACGGTCGGTACGAAGGATGGAACGACCCACGGCTCCCCACCTTGTCTGCACTCGCACGCCGCGGGATTCAAGCAGAGGCTTTGCGGGCCTTTTGGCTTGAACTTGCCATCACGCAGAAGGACATCTCGGTTCCATTGACGAGTTTGTTTTCACACAACACCAAGGCCGTTGATCCATCAGCACCCAGGCTGGCCTTCGTCCGAGACCCAGTCAGATTGCCGTTGAAAGGGGGGCCGAATTCTGCCCGTCTGGTGCGGTATCCAGATGAACCGGAAAAGCAGCCTCGCCTCCATGACCTCACTTCGGGGCATGTGCTGGTCGAATCAGATGACGCAAAGAAGTCCAGTTTCCGCCTGAAAGATCTGGTGGACGTTGACCATGAGGACGGTGTCCTGCATGCTGGCAGCCGTGAACGAAACGACAACCGCCCCATCGTCCACTGGACCGTGGACGAAGCAAAGGAAGCCACACTTGTGGTCGCCGAGGACGACCTGCTCAAGGAAATCACAGGCCGCTTGGAACCCCATGAACATCCCAGCGGAACCGTGTTCCAGCTGGAGCGGGTCGGATACGCCATCCTCCTTGAGGACGGTCGACTGTTGATGACGCACGAATGATCACGAACGTGCACGGTCGAGCGACCGAAGCACCTTCACTTTCGCGCGGGCTGAAGCCAGATCTGCAGGCGAGAACCAGCCGAGGAAGGTACCGTCATCCGCCACGCCCACGACGGCATCAGGCTGACGCCGGTCAATGATTGACACGACCTCGTCCATAGGGGTACTCACTGGGACTCGAAGGACGTCTGAAAGCATCACGTCGCGGCAAACTGCCGATTGAAGTTCAGTACCACGAAGCACCTCGCGAAGCACATGATCGGGGCGAATCAAGCCCCGCGGTTGGCCGTCATCATCCAGCACGACAAGCACCCCGCCGGGAACGTCGATCAAGCGATGAGCCGCCTCCTCCAAGCTGTCTTCAAGCCCGATGGTGACGTGCTCATCCTCGAGGTCCAAATCCCCCAGGACGCCGACCACGTTCTCACCCCTGAATGGTAATGCCACGGTTGCATCCCTGACAGACGATTCGCAGGGGCCGCTCATGCGACGGAACGTCGTTGACCGTGCCACAGGCAGGACATGCAAAGGTCGGCAAAGGAACGCCTTTCATGGCGCTCGCAGGCGAGGTTGAAGCGCGCTTGCGGGATGTTCGAGGCGAAACAAAAGCCGAGACGGCCCAGATGAAGGCCGAAGAACCCGCGGCTCCGAGGACGAACACCGAAGGGTAGGCGAACAGGAACATGGCCACAACGATGATGCTCAACAAGACGACTTCCGTCATGAGCAACGCGCGACGACGTTGACGGGACACTCGCCAGCCGGTCGCGAAACCTCCACCCAAAATGACGAGGGTGCCGAGGAGCACCAAAAGCGGCGCATAAAGCGGTGCACTGGTGGGCGCCGCGACCAACTCAAAGGTGAGACCTTGATCAAGTTCCTCTCCACTGAGAACGGCCATTTCACCCATCGGCATCCGTCGGTGGTTGAGGTTCAAACCTTCTGCGTCGCCCACGTCGAGTCCCACCAACGAGGTCAGTCCTGAGGTTTCAAGGGTGAGATCGATCGACCAATCCGACCAGAACGGTACGGGTTGAACGACGATGAAATCCCTCACCAAGTCGACCAGTGTTCCGTCTGGAACACGTTCCCTCGAACGGATCGTGACGGTGAGCGGATGGGTGTCGACGCGCTCTTCTCCATGGAGGTCCAGCGACACGCCGACCGTGTCGAAATCCCCCGAATCGCCGATCAACTCGTCTGGTTTCAAGCCCAGTCCATTCGAGAGGAAGGACACGTGGAGTTTCCCCATTTGCTGTTCAAACTCCTGACGTTCCACGGATTCAATCATCCTGCTCTCGCGTTCTTCGTCACCCACTCCTCCTGCGCGGAAGGAGCGAATCGTGGGCGAGAGAGCAAGGTCTTCGCTGCCAAGATGATCGAGGCTCCAACGCATCCAAAACGACATTTCGCCGTCCAAAGTAATGGACGTTTCACGTTCGAGAATAAGCTCCCCACGGTCCTGCGAAAGTTCCATGCTCCCGACCACGAACAGGGAGGAGCCTGCGCCGGTCGTACGCACCGGTTCTTCCGAGGGATAGTACGTGCCGCCGCCGCCTTCACCGCTTTCGGTGATGAACGTGATCTCCCTGCTTTCGCTCGTGATCAACGCTGCACCGGTCTGCAATCGGAGCGTGACCTCCAGCAGCATTGTTCGTTCCCCGGGTTCGTCGTCGGTGTAGGTCCATGTCACGCGAATCCCATCGGCGG
>DUHU01000182.1:0-468 GCA_013330765.1 Candidatus Poseidoniaceae archaeon
TCGTATTCGCCAACACCAGAAAGATGACGGAAACGCTTGTCCAACGCTTACGCCCTTTCCTCGGCGAACTCGTCGCTGGGCATCACGGGTCGATGGACAAAAACATCCGGCTTGAGGTCGAGCGGAAATTGAAACTTGGTCACCTTCGTGCGGTGGTGACCTCCTCCTCGCTTGAAATGGGAATCGACATCGGTTCGGTTGACCTGGTCATCCAAGTCGGATCGCCGGGAGACATCGCGACTGCCTTGCAACGGATTGGGCGTGCTGGCCACCACGTCGGAGGCATTCCACGTGCTCGCTTGTTGCCATCCTCCGTTGACGATTTGCTCGAATTGGCCGCACTACAAGCCGCGATTCAAACCGGAGACATGGACCGGTTGTCATTCCCTCAAAATTGCCTTGACGTCGTCGCGCAATTCCTCATCGGTCTGGTCATCATCGAGGAACTTGACATCGATGAAGCCTACG
>DUHU01000182.1:773-4772 GCA_013330765.1 Candidatus Poseidoniaceae archaeon
AACTTGACATCGATGAAGCCTACGAAATCGTGGTGAACGCCTGGAGTTACCGGAATTTCGCGTATGACGATTTCATCGAAGTCCTTGACCTGCTGGAAGACGAGCGAAGAATTTGGGTAGACTGGGAAGAGAACACCTTCGGGAAGCGCGGCTACTCGAGGATGATCTACTACACCAACATTGGAACCATTGCCCCCGACAATTCCTACCTCGTGTTCAACGCGGAAGGGTCCATCCTCGGAAAACTCTCGTCCTCTTTCGTCGCAAGCCTGCGCACCAGCGATGTCATCTTGCTCGGTGGCTCGACCTACCGTGTCAACAACATCCAAGGCACGCGCGTCAACGTCAGCAACGTCACGGGCTACCGTCCCACGGTCCCGTCCTGGTCCGGCGAAGCACGCTCGAGGTCCGCGGAACTCTCGGCGTCTTTGCTCGATTTGATTGGACGCTGCACCGTAGCCCTACGACGCGAAGTGGATCCGAGGACCGTCCTCACCCAGGCCTATTCGCTCGGGCAAGACTCGGCCGAAGTGATCGCTCGCCACCTCGAGGAACACGTCCTGACGACCTTCCAAGTCCCTGACAAAGACCGGATCCTTGTCGAACAGATGGTCGGAGGTTCCCACCCGACCTACCTGGTGACGACCTGCCGTGGACGGGGATTCAACACCGCGCTCGGCTACTTCATGGCAGGCTTGGCCGAACGCGCCAGCATCCCGGTCATCGAAATGTCGTTCGACGAAAACGGCCTGTTGCTGAAGACCGCCCAAGACGTCGATCCTGGAACCATGTACGAGGCCTTCGCATCGGGAGACCACATGGAGGTCATCGAACGCTACATCATCGGCACCCAAATTTTTGCCAAGCGGTTCAGGGAGGTGGCTGGAAGGAGCCTCATCATTCCAAAGCGAATCGGTGCGGAGGAAATCAGCCCCCAACAATTCCAACAACGTGCAGACGCCCTGCTGAACCGTCACAGGACCATGGACGGCTCCATCCTCATTCGTGAGGCAAAGAACGAGATCCTCTACGGCGACATCGACCTCGGTGGTCTTGAGCAATTCCTGACCGCATGCAGGGAAGGACAAGCCCGCATCGTCCACACGCGAGCAACCCTCCCCAGCCGGTTGGGCATGTCCCTCTACATGTCGGCCTTCGAGGACTTGATGTCGATGCGGACGCGCGCGTTCTTGGTCAAGGACATCGACCCGGCCATTTTGGAGCGGCTTCTGGGACGTCGATCCCTTGCGACAGAAATGTCGAACGAACAAATTGACGCCTATTATTCCAACAAAGTTCCGGTGCCCAAGGACGCGGAAACGCTGCTGGCTTTGATGGAACACGGCGGCGGACTTGACCGCTCCTTTGGCAACCCGTTGTACCGAGAAAAACTGGCAGGGATCGATCATGAGGTCATCCGAGGCTGGGTCGAACAGCTTTGCAACGAAGGCCTCATCACCAAAATCGAAGGCACGGGAATGGAAGAACTGGACGGCAAATGGTTCAGTTCCTACATGGGCGAAATCCATGGCACCTTGGGATGCCTTGCGGCCAACGGTGGCCGGGACGTCGAAGACTTGTTGACGCTTCACACCGCCGGCCTGACCTACCGCATGGCCTCTGAGTTTTCCGGAACGAAAGTGACCGCATGGAAGGAAATGGTCCTCGGAGACCCACAAGAGGCCTTGCGGGTGAAACTCATCGAAATGCTCGGCTCCGAAGGCCCGCAAACCGCCGACCGTCTGGAGGAGCGCTTGCCGTTCCCAAGAACCATGGTCGAACGGACCATCCATCAATTGGAGACGCGGAACGTCATCAGCATCGGTTTCTTCACCCAAACTGAGGATGCGGAGTTCATCCTCAAAGTGGACGAGCACCGCATCACCGGTGGCGAGGAAGACGTGGTCGAATACCGCTCCATTCAGAACATGATCCTCGACAAATCGTTCACCATGTACGACGACGTGGACCAAGCATTCGACAAGCACCTGCTCTTCCAGAAGCAGCAAGAGTTGCTCTATCGAATCAACGACTTCAGATTCAGCGATTGGAAGGACCTTCAACTCGACAGGGACATCGTCAACGGCCGACTCCTTCACAACCGTCAGGGCTACACCACGCGACGCAACTTACCGATGCTCCTTGGCCTAAAGCCCGAACCATACATCGGTGCCATGGAAGCAGACCTGTTGGACCGAATCCTCCCTGGGGAAGAGCCACAGCGTTCCGAAATTGTGGCCATGTACCCCAAAGGCGAGGAGCACAGGCAACTGCAGCGTGACGTGAAGAACGGTTTGGCCAATCTTGAGCGGCAGCTGATGGTGGCGAAACAGTTCGAGGAAGTCCCAGGTCGACGGCGCCGGTTGTCCTTCTACCACCGTGTCTACGACGTCTATGACGGTCTTTCCTTCGAAGACGCGTTGTGTGAGGTCATCCATCGTATTGGACCCATCAAGGCCAACACGTTGCGGTTCTACGTGAGCCGAACATACGAAGAGTTGGTCATCGCCCTCAAGACCCTCGAGTCGGAGGGGCGGATCAGCCGGGTCACCACACTTGTGCCCGAGCCAGAGGATTTCTTCTGTGCACCGGAGGAAGTCGGTTCCTTCCGTCGCGCAAGGCGAGAGGACCGCGAGATGCGGATTTTGACCCAATCCGATCCCTATGTCTCACGCTTCATCTGGGAAGTGCGCGCCATGCTCGACCGCGGATGGTACCTGCCGGTGTTCAAGGGCATCGACCCTGTGGGCAAAGTCCTGATGTTCAAGGTCAACGATTACCTTGAGGTGAAGGACGTTCAGATTCCTGCCGCTTACCTTGAGGAATTCTGCGAGGCTTTCGACGTCTTGCTCCAAAACCACGCCGAACAATTGGTCGATGTGGCCGTGTTGAGCGGCATCAACGGCCAGCCCATCAGCGAGGTCGATCAAGTCTGGCGTGATGCCCTGAGTGGCATCGGTTTCAAACTCGCAGGCGAGCGTATGATTCGCGGCGGCATCGTGGAGACCCAGCCCCGGAACTTGGCCGACAGGGCCCTTTTCCACAAGCATCACTTGCATCAATCCTCGAGGCTAGAAAACGAGTTCCTTGCCCTCAAGCGGATTCGAGAAGTCCGAGATGATTTCGCCTTGCGTGGTCGTGCAGAATTGTATCGCGTCGACTTGAAGAGCATGGCCAGCGCCAATCGTCTTCACCAAGGCGTCAACCTCAGGGGTCACCAATCGTGGGCTTCCTACGAACACTTCCAGACCCTTCTGGCCATCCGGGGACTCGAACCGGACCAGGACCTTGCAGATGTTCTGGACTTCTTCTCAAACCATTCTGACCATG
The DNA here is from genome assembly GCA_013330765.1 of Candidatus Poseidoniaceae archaeon. Lineage (GTDB taxonomy): Archaea > Thermoplasmatota > Poseidoniia > Poseidoniales > Poseidoniaceae > MGIIa-L3 > MGIIa-L3 sp12206u. Next base: position 4,104 of record DUHU01000182.1, read on the forward strand.
AACTGTTCAAAGAACGCTACGCGCTCACCCAATCCGAGTTCCGTAAGTTGGTTCAGCCCCTGATTCGTTCGGGCCACATCGTCCAAGATTTCAGAGGTGGTTTCCGAACGGTTAAACTTCCCAAAGACGCTGACAGAGTTGAATTGAGGCGTGAATATTTGAGAAATTTAGTTAAAGAATATCCAGTAATCACGCTTAAACAAATTCTTCGTTTGGCAGGAACTCCATTCAAGCCTGAAGAAATTAAATCTGTACTTACGTCCTTTGAAGAAGACGAAACGCTCGTCAAAGGTTTCCTTATCGAAGACCTCGATCAAGTGTGTTGGGGGCGGAAAAATTTACTTGAGGAAGCAGAAGACATCCCGCCAATACGAGATTTCGTCCTTCCTCCGAGCGATCCGATTGCCCCTTATTTTTCAGACATATTGAAAGAGAGATTTGGTTTTGGTTCAGCTTATCTTGTCTTCAAAAACGCGGAACCTGTTGCTGCTTTCAAGGCGAATACTCGAAACAATATTATCGAGGTAAAAGATTACGAGGGCTCTGAGAAAGCATGGCGAATTGTCAAAGAATTTGCATGGGAGCATCAAATGCCTCTCCAAACCGACTTACGAATTGGTGGAAAGAAGTTGCAATGATGCCACACTGGTGCGGCCGGGGGAATCTTCT
>DUHU01000030.1:0-314 GCA_013330765.1 Candidatus Poseidoniaceae archaeon
TACCGTTTGACGACCGCATGGCTGGCCCAAGCCCTCGACCGGGAAGCCCCAAACACCGACCGTTGGTGGCTCGCAGTCTCGCTCTTGAACGGGTTGGCCCAAGCGGCTCACGGACAAGCGGTGCACGAAGGATACCACCTGTTGGAGTCCATCGCGCTGGCACAACGGCCCGGCACATGGCACACCCAGCCCAACGTTGGACCGCAGCACATGGGTTGGAATCCGCACGCGGTGGTGCCCCGTACCACGGAAGTCGAAGCCCATACGGCCGGAACCGAAGCTGCATCATGGGTCCTGACCCGCCTCGAACAAGG
>DUHU01000030.1:622-10625 GCA_013330765.1 Candidatus Poseidoniaceae archaeon
CCCGCCTCGAACAAGGTGACATCGACCGTCGCTTGCTCCTCATCCGTTGGGTCCAATTGCTTCTCGAGCGACCGGGATTGATTGAACCGCTTGGTCTCATCGACATCCTCCTCCGCCGGGCGGCCGATCCCGAGGCGGAAGTGGCAACAAACGTCTGCACCTGCCTTGCCCGCCTGGTTGAACGTGACACGGAACGCGGTTTGGAGGTCATTCATCGGCTTCATTCAAGGGATGAACCCCTGGTGCGTCGGGGGCTTGCGGACGTCCTGACCCGGTTGTTCCGTCGTGTGACCACCCATGCGGTGCCTTTGCTTCACGACATGATGAGGGATGACGATGAGAGCGTGCTCGCCGCGGCCAGCGCCACGATGCACGACCTTCGTTTCTTGGATCAAGACCTGTGGATCTCCACCATGATGAACGCCCTCGACCATCCTGTTCCAATCGTACGCCGGAACGTGGTGATCGGTCTCAGAGATTACATCAGCGCGCGACCTGAAGACGAAGTTGGCCTCCTTCCCAAGGCTTGGTCGGACGGGGACGAAGTCGTCCGAACCCGATTGCGCGAACTGTTGTTGAGGATGGACGAGGTCGATCCTGAGCACCTCGCACGGGTCTGGAACCGCGTCAGCGAAGGGCGTGAACTCCTTCTGGGCGCCATCGATGCACGCCGACCTGGACGTGCGGACGCGTGGCGAGCGTGGATGTCGTCTGAGGGTCCGCTTCCTGAAGCGCTGGTGGCGGAACCCGCTCGCCCTGTGGCACCGAGCGGAGAGGCCGCGGACCTGCCCGAACTGGGTGATGCTTTGGACGTCCTCGACGACGATTTGGGCTTCCTCGATTGAGGGTCATTCCTCTTCGCCCAACGGCCCGAGGACCGCTCCAACGTACAATCCGTTGAGCACGGCGAGCAAGCCGATGAGCGACAACACAAGGCCTGCAGGCTCAGGCATCCATGCGTCCACCTCTTCTCGTCCCGCAAGGTAGGACAGCAACAGGAAGATCGCCCCCGCACCGACCACGCGAGGCCAGGTTGCTGCAGGGTCCTTCCAGAGATCGACCGTTGGGAGCACACCTGAGGTCGAGAAGGTCCTTCGGAACCATGCGACGTAGAGGCATCCTATGCCAGAAAGACCGAGGAAGCCGGTGCCCATGGCCCCGTTGCCCCACGGTCCGTCTGGAACGGCATCGAAGAAGGTCTGGACCACAAGAAGAGCACCGACGATGCCCCAAGCCTCCCAGCGATGCTCGGCCACGTCCCGTGTTTTGGCCGATGCTTGAAAGGCTGTCCGGCCGTATCGCCCTCCATGCCTCCAGTCGAGGACGCGCTCATCGTCGCGGGCGGACTTGGCACGCGCATGTTTCCCGCCAGTGCGATGTTGCCCAAAGAAGCGCTCCCCTTGGTGGACGTCCCCTTGATGACGCACCTGATGCAGGAGGCCGTGCATGCGGGAGTCAAGCGCATCCACATCATCGCTCGCCCCGGCAAAGACCTCAGCGCGTGGGTGTCAGGCCGAGCCGAGATGGCGACCTTGCGGCCTGACGTGCATGCCCATCACCTCGATCCTGGAAAAGACGTGGAGGTGTTTGTGCATGAGCAAGTCGAACAACTGGGGACTGGAGATGCCATCGCATGTGCCCTGCATGCCGTTCAGGGTCCCTTTCTGGTGCTGCTGGGCGACAACTTGCTGATGACCGCACATCACGGTACAGACGTGCTTGCACCGTCCACCGCTTCGCGTGACCTGGTCGAGGTCTTCGAGCAAACGGGCCGGCCTGTGGCAGGCCTCATGCGCGTCAGCCCCGAAGAGGCTCCTTCCTTCGGCATGGTTCGCATGCAGGAGGGCCTCATCGTCGAGGTGGTGGAAAAGCCTCCTTTGGGAACGGCCCCCTCAGACCTCGCGTTGTGCGGCCGCTACCTCTGGACGGAAGATGCCCCACGCCTGCTTGAAGCGTACGACGTCGAAACGCACGGCGAACTGCAAAGCATCCGCGTGCAGGAGCACTGGATGGAACACGGCGGAATGCGAGGGGTGGTGCACGAAGGCGCCGTATGGTACGACGCCGGCCGACCTCTGCCTTGGTTGAAAGCCCAAATCGACCATGCCTTGCGGCGAGAAGACATCGGGGACGAGCTTCGAACGTGGTTGTCCAACCGAATCGAATGAAGCCCATTCAGCGGCGGCCCGGGCGCCAGAATGACATCGGATCGGGGGCTTCGCCGAGGGCATGACGACCGGCGAGGTGGTCGGCTCGCTCGTTCCACCGATGCCCACGGTGCGCACGCACGTGGTCCCATTCGACCGTATGCTGCTCCTGAACCTCCCGCCAGAGATCTTGCACTCGCTGAACCAAAGCCCGGTTGGCTTTGGCCTTCCACGAGCCATCGGCAAGATTCCCCGCATAGATGGAATCGGCCCGAACCAAGCCAATCCCTGTGCAATCCTGCATCAAAAGCCACCGAAGAGCATGCGCGAAAGCAGACAATTCAGCAGTGTTGTTTGAACCGACTTCTGCACCGAGGTATCCGGGTGATTCGGCGTCGGTGATCACCGGTCCGGCTTCCTCGTGGACCACTTCACCCGTGCCGCGGCCGTGTGGAAGGTCGCCCGTCACGACCACAAAGGCCCATGACGCGGGTGTTGAAGCGTCGACGTCGCGGTTGCCTGGGCAGGAGCCGTCGACGTAAATCGTCCAATCCGGTGTGGCGTCCATGGACGCCCCTCACTCACTCACCGATCATGGCTGCATAGGCTGCAGCGTCCATCAGACCGTCCATTGCAGACATGTCGTTGAGGCGCATGCGGACGATCCAACCGTCGCCGTAGGGATCGCTGTTCATCAGTTCCGGCTGGTCTTCAAGCGCGTCGTTGACAGCCACGATTTCCCCCGCGAGCGGCGCGAAGATCGGGGACGCCGACTTGACCGACTCCACGACGGCGAATTCGCCCATGTCGTCCATGGTGTCACCCTCGGAAGGGAGTTCGATGTAGACGATGTCGGTCAAGGCGTCTTGGGCGTGGTCGGTGATGCCAATGGCGACGAGGTCACCTTCGACACGCAACCATTCGTGTTCTGGCGTGTAGCGTAGGCCTTCTGGAATCTCGCTCATGGCCTTGTCTAAGGCTCCGTGGTTCAAGAACGCACCGTTGAATTCAGGCTTCTTCATCGAGCGCATCCCGAAGGGCATCGGCCTCCAAGCGTGCCCATGCACGGTTGCTGCGTTCTTCACGGTCGAGGTCCGACAACTCTTGTTTCAACCGACCGGCCATCGCTTCTTCCCCTTCCTTCGGGAACAAGTTGAGGAGATGTGGCGACCCTCGCCTGAGGGCCACTCCCGCGGCGATCATCACGGCCCCAAGCAGGAACACCAAGGTCCCAGAAGCGGAGACGTCAAGCGTCGTGCGGCCCGATTGCAGTCCAAAGGACCAAGCCAAGAGGACGGTGAGACCTCCCCCGACGAGGAGGCGTTGAGCCATCAACGCCGGGGGCAACATGATGCGGAGAAAGGCCCCACCGTCTTGAACGTGGTGCGCTCAGTAGGTTTCACGCATCAGCTTGTGAATCTTGTAGGGCAAAAGCGCCCGATTGACCGGAGTGACCTCGAGGATGCGCCCGTCGTCACGACGGCGGATGTCCTGCAACAGAGGATGTCGGCTCTTTTTGTGGAGGGTCAGCAGGGTGGGTTTGTCCACCTTGAGCACCTCACGGACGGCCTCGACGTAGGCCTCAGACTCGACGGTGAACTTGCCGATTTCATCGATCACGATGACTTCGGAATCTTCCCTTGCTCGGCGGAGTGCAGGAATGGCCACACGTTCCAGTTCTGCGAGGTCCAGGCCCAGTCCAAGAACGCGGAGGCGGTCGTCGTTGTTGCGGTGGGCGATGATGCCTTCATCGCCGGTCACGATATCGATGATTTTGTAGCCTTGGCGTTCGCTTCCTTCCAAGAGCGGTTCCATGCGCAAACCGGCGAGGATCAGTGTGTCTGGGTCTCCTCCTCGCATGCGGAGTTCCCGAACCCGTTCGTCCGCAATCATGTCGAGGACTTTGCTCATCACGGCGGATTTGCCTGAACGAGGCAAGCCAGTGATACCGATTTTCGGGTGAAGTCCCATGATGACGTCCCCCAAATCGAGCGTTCTGAACATCGAGGCTGTCGATATAAACCCTGTTGCGAACGATGTCGAAATGTCCGGAATCCGGTATTCCTCAGGCATTCTCGTGCAGCGACGCCATCCAGTTCAACCCGGATTCGACCCAAGTGAAGGCATCTTCAAGGAGGGATGGGTCGGCTTCCAAGGCTTCTCGCATCTGGGCGAGCAATCGGACCTCGGCTTTGTCGTAGGCGCCGTCCACGGCCGCCACGTAGGCGGCAAGAAAGAGGACGGTTTTGGCGTGTTTCGGATCGATTTCTGCCAGCGAAGCGGACCACAGCGGTGGATCCGTGAGTTGATTCCGAAGACTGGTCCGAGCTTCGGGGTGCAGCATCACCGCACCCATGATCGACTCCACACAAGCCGCTTCTTCCGCGACGATGGCCCCGTCTGCAGCAGCCACCGCGACCAAGACTTCCAACAACGCATGCCGTTGTTCAACGGGAAGGTCGAGGGCCGTCCCTAGCAGCACAGAATCACGCCAGGTCGTTGAGCAGGGCGTAGCCCTCGTTCATCCAAGCGTAACCTTCCTCAGTCCACTTGAGCAGGCGGTCAACGGAATCCTTTGCAAGGCCCAGATGTGTAGCGATGTCCTTCAGAGCCTCAAGCTCGTCTTCATCGACGTTTCCGTCCGCCGCTGCCATGAGGACAGAATCGCGAAGTGCAAGACGGCCTGCCTCCGGTCCGAGGCCCTGCATGCACTCTTCCAGAGGCGGGGGGACCTTCAACGCGGTTCGGATGGATTTACGCTGATTGGGCGACAGCAGGGCCGTCCCCAGCCTTTGTTCAAACATGGCCATTTCGTCAATGGTCAGTTCGTCGTCAACGCGGGTCATGAACGCCAACACCTTGGCGTAGGCAAACCGTTCCTCTTGGGGAAGCTTGTGCAAAGTGTCAGGGAGCATGGGGTGGAGGCTGCAACGCCCCTCAAGAACCCAACGGCGAAGCAACCCCCATCTGAGCGAACCCGGCGGGTCCTGAGCTTCGCCGTTGGAGGTTAGGGTTCAGCACGAGACTCCAAGAGGGGGCCGATGCCTCAGAGGCCATGGACACCTCCCTCAACGTGCATGGCCAAACCCTGGAACCATGCTCTGTGGACCCTTTGACCGGGTGGTACCGCGACGGCTGTTGCAACACCGATGAGCACGACCGTGGATTGCACACGGTGTGTTGCATCGTCAACGAAGCCTTCCTGAATTTCGCAAAGGAGGCGGGCAATGACCTGATGACTCCGGCTCCACAATTCAATTTCCCTGGCCTGAAACCCGGAAACCAATGGTGCGTGTGCGCCGCCACGTGGCGGGCCGCCGCCGAAGCGGGAGCGGCATGCCCGGTGGACCTCGAGGCCACCCATCGAAAGACGCTCGACGTCGTGCCGTTGGAGTTGCTCGAACTGCACGCCGTGTGATCAGTCATCGTTGGTGACGACATCGGACGGCTTTCCCGTCAACGTGGTGCGAAGACGCGCGTTGTCCTGCTGCATGGCATCCATGATGGCGTATTTCACCCCAAGAGATTCTGCCAAAACGCCAAGGGCAAGGCTGTCCTTGGGCAAGCACTTGCCTCCAAAGCCGCGGTACAAGCCGAAAATCGGATCGAGATGTGAAGGACCGATCGGTTGTGCTTGGGGAGCGGTGATGATGTCCCGAATCGCGTACCAGTCTTCGCCCATCCCCTCGCAGATGTCGTAGAGTTGATTGGCATAGGTAACCTTCAGGGCGTAGAAGGTGTTCTTGGTGTACTTGACCAATTCCGCCTGTGTTGGGGTCACTCGGAAGGTTTGGTCCGTCCTCAACACACCGGCTTCCTTGTGTTGCTGGAAAACCATGTCCGCCACTTCAGGATGGTGCGTTCCGCACACGAGGATGTCCTGATTGGCAAAGTCGTGAAGCCGTTGTCGTTCGACCAAAAACTCCGGCGAGTACGCGAGTTTGAGATGGGAGTACCGTTCATGCCATGCTTGCGTGGTCCCCGGGACCACGGTTGACTTGATGACGGCCGTGAACCCGTCCGGAAGCGCATCGAGGATGCCTTCGACGATGCTCGTGTCGCACGCGCCCGTCTCTGGGTGGGGGGGCGTGGGCACGGCGATGTAAGCCATGTCGACATGATCGATGACGTCGGAAAGTTCCGTGCCCCGGGCAGGGTCATGGACGAAAAGGTCGTGCGCTCCTGCAAAGCAATGCTCGATGGCTCCACCGACCATGCCCGCACCGATGATGCCGACCTTCACGCCCCATGCCTCCGGGTTTCGTCCTTGTGCGGGCGTGGGTCCAACCGGCCTTCCTTTGCCATGATGCTGGCTTGAAGCAGGGTCGCGGGCGTGCCGCAGTCGACCCACGTTTCTTCACCGACGTTCAACACCTTGGCTGCACGATGCTCGACGTATGTCCTGTTGATCTCTGAAATCGAGAATTCGTCGCCCACCCTAGCGACGGCCTTATCGAAAAATGACCAGAAGCGTTCGTCGAAAAGGTAGATGCCTCCAATGGCGAGGTTTGATGGTGGCACCTCGGGTTTCTCCACGATGTCCGTCACCTGGCCCTCGTCGTCCAACACCGCCACGCCAAAGGCCCTGGGATCGGCTTCCTCGCGGGCAAGAAGCACAGCACCCGGAGGATCCGTGGCTTCACGGAACGCTGAGACATGTTCTGCCAACTCTACCGTGGTGATGTTGTCGGAGAAGTACACCATCAGCCGGGTGTCCTCGTTGTGTGGGCGAGCCAAACTCAATGCGTAGGCCACGCCACGTGGCTCCTCTTCCATGACGTAATGAATCCGTTCACCGGGCAAACCGGTGCCGACGTGCTGGGCGATTTGACCAATGAATTGGTTGGCGATGATGGTGATGTCCTTGATGCCCGCGCGGCGGATGGTTCCAAGGGCGTAGTCGATGACCGGCCGCTCGTGGATGGGCAGGAGCGTTTTCTGGGTGTACCGGGTGAAGGGCGACAGGCGGCTTCCGTGCCCGCCCGCGACAAGGATGGCCTTGACGTTCACGTTTACCGCACCCACGTGTCGTTCAAGGCTCCTCCGGTTCTGACGGACGGTTGAGGTGGTGGAAGGTTTCCTCGGGCCCAGGCCGGGTCAACTTGTTGGCAGCGATGAGGTCCCCAAGGCGCTCGAACCCGGCCTCCTTCAGGTCCGGGTCTGCGGCTTCGCTGGCCGCCCAACGTGCTGCAGCGACGTCGTCGTGGAGGCGGTTGGCTTCGGCGCGAAGCAACTCTGCGGGCCGAAGCGGCCCTTCCAGGCCCTCGTAATTGCGGCCCGATTCGACCGCGTCCCTTCGTTCACCTCCGCCGAGGGGCGCGTCGGTGCGTCCACCGGTCCAACCTGACGCATCCTCGCCTCGGCGGCCGTCCGAAGGTTGGAGGTCTGACTCGTCTTCATCGAATTCGCCCTTTGACATGGCGGACGCGATGTACAGCAGCAGCAGTCCGACCGCCCCCAAGGCAGCAGCGGGCCATGGACCGATGGGGAAGGTCCCTTGGGAGGACACAACCCAAACCGCACCTGCGCCAGCGCCAGCAAGGGGGGCGAGCAGGATCCACAACAACGGCCGTGATGTCCCCTCAGGCATGCCCTCACCGCCGGTCCAGAAAGCGGTCCAGGCGGCTGAGAAGTTCCTCTGTGGAGATGGCTTCTTCTTCCCATCCTAACCGTTGCCGGCTGGCGTCGGCCGCGACACGAAATGCCTCGCGCATGCGCTCCAATGAAAATTGGAAAAGGACTCCCAAGAGGAGTACTGCGCCAATGCCGTATCGGATTTCAATGCTCCCGATCAGCCCAGATACCAGCACAATAATGACGACTCCCAACGAGGTCCTGCTTCGCAATTTGGCCTCGCCCTGGACGGCGGCTTTCCATCGCTCAGCGGCTTCCCGGCGGGTCATGGTCAAGGGAACCACTCAACCGGTGCATGGAACGAACACGTCGTCGTCGATCTCGAGGAGCAACTCGGTGGTGAGGAGGTGATCGAGGGCTTCGTCCACCTCGTCAGGTGAAACACCGAGGTTGAGCATTCCTTCGAAAATTTGGCTCAACGTGGCCACGCCTTCGTTGGCGCGGCAAACCTCGTCCACCACCCCGAGCATGGCGCTTGCGCACACCGCGAGCAACGGGTCGTCGGTCGCTTCCCCGGGGAGGAGATCGATGTACAAACGTGCGGGGTGGAGCGCTTCGTTTTCCTGATCGGCTTCGCGGGCCTGCGAAGAGCGGCGTCCGAGACCACGAAAAGCCGCGTCGTCGACCGGCTCAAAGCAATCGAACAGGTTCCGCTGGACGCCTGGTGTGTCCTCGTCCTCGTCGGCCATTCGCCGCTGCACGGCCTCAAGACGGTGAAGGCGTTGCTCCAAACGGAGCCGTTCTCGCGTCACGTCGGCCTCCACGAGGTCGAGGTGTTGCTTGGCGGCTTCTTGCAACCACGCTTCAAAGGTCCATTCTGGATCCATACCAGCCATGGTGTCGATGAGGCGCATGACGGCCCCGGTCAAGACGTCAGCAGGGAGGGGGTTCCGTCCTTCACGCTCCGTCGTCATGGTCTCTCCAAGCCTTCGTGGCGGACTATGAAGTATGGCGCGAATGGGACTGAACAACCGGCCTCTTGTGGCCCGTTCCGCTCAGGGGTTCCGTTCAAGAGGGAGTTCTCCGTGGCGCGGGCATGGGCGACCACCGCATTGCCGTGCTGCCCGGAGACGGCGTGGGCCGCGAGGTCGCTCCCGAGGCCGTGCGTATCTTGGATACGGTGATGGAGCACACCGGCCACGGGTTCACCTACGACCATATTCCGTGCGGCGGCCAAGTCTGGAAAGAGACCGGCCTTGAGTGGGAAGAGGGGGCATGGGACCGAGTCAAGGAAGACGCAGACGCGATTTTCCTTGGCGCCATCGGCCTGCCAGGAGCGCGCCTTGACAACGGGGACCTCGCCGGTGGCGGCGTCATTCTGGGCATGCGCTCAGGGCTCGACCTCTACGCGAATGTCCGACCCATCCGCCTTTATGAGGGCGTCAAGCACAAAGTCCACGGAAAATTCCGTCAAGTCTGGGACCACGACATGGTCGACATGGTCGTGTTGCGTGAAAACACGGAAGGGTTGTACCACAGCCTCTTGCGACGCTGCGCCGACCGGGCCGCTGGACGCGACCCCTACGAGCCGCCGGAGATGACCTTCCCTGGTCTCGAAGGCGAAGTCGCTTACGACCCACGGCCCATCTCAAAGCATGGTTCAGCACGCATTTCTCGCATGGGTTTTGACATCGCCACGCGCCGTAACGGCGCCCCAGGAGACGGCGTCAGCCGCGTCACCTGCGTGGACAAATCGAACGTGACGCGCGGATGCCAACTCTTCCGTCGCACCTTCGACGAAGTCGGTGAGGACTTTGCTGGAATTGAGCGAGACTACGGTTACATCGACGCGTTCATGCAGTGGATTACGCGAAACCCCGAGCACTACGACGTGGTGGTGTCAAGCAACATGTTTGGAGACATTTCCACGGACCTCGGTGCCGTCTTGCAAGGTGGCATGGGCATGGCTGGGTCTGCGAACATCGGCGACCATCACGGGATGTTCGAACCGGTGCACGGCTCGGCTCCCAAGCATGCCGGAAAGGGCATCGTCAACCCGATCGCCTCCATCTCCTCCGTCCAAATGATGCTCGATTGGCTCGGCCGTCGCACCGCTGACGACGACCTTCTCGAGGTGGCAGAATACGTTGGAACGGCCATCGCGGACCATGTTCGAGAAGGCAAGCAATTGACCTACGACCTTGGTGGCTCTGCTTCAACCACCGACGTCGGCATGAGCATCGCCACACGACTTGGCGATGCGCTGCGCGAGCGGTGAAGCC
>DUHU01000030.1:11009-14276 GCA_013330765.1 Candidatus Poseidoniaceae archaeon
GCCAAATTGTCCCACTCTGGGTCAGGCTCCGTCTCCAACGCATCCCTGGCATGCTTCCGCAAGGCTTCTGCGACACGACCGACCTCGTCCACGACGGTGACCGTCGCGGTACGTGCCGTGCGTGAAAGGGGGTTCAAATCCACTACGAGCACGGTTTTGCCCATGGCCACCAAAGCCTCGCAACGATCGCCGTCCTCAAGCGGGACAAGGACGACGTCCGCGGCGGCGATGCCTCCCGCCTCGCATTGTGCACGTGGGCCCTCAAGACCGGGGATTCGTCCGTCGGTGCGACGACCGAGGATGTCCACGTTGAGGTCGTCTTCGGCGCACCAACCTTCCATTTTCGCAATCAAACCGTCCATCCTTGCTTGGGTGCGGTAGAAGATGTTCACTTCCACCGGGCACGAAAGCAACGCAGCGAGATGAAGCAGGTCACGACCGGCCAACGCCACGGTGTTTCCATTGACCGAAATGACCGGGTGATCCGCCGTGCGTAATCTGGCGTAGGCTTCCTCTGTGGCCTTTGCTGCAGAAGGCGTGGTTCGCTCCCCGAGGAGGTAGTCGTATGCTTCCCCTCGACCGTGTGCAATCAACGCGCTGCCGGCCAGGAGGCCCTCTGCTGCCGCCTCCTCGATGAGGTGACGACGCAGCAAGGACCCGTACCTAGGATGACTCGGGTCGGCGGCGATGGGGTTCACGTCGTCACCCCGTCACACGCCGTCCATGAGCATGGTGAGGTCAAGTGGTGGCACACCCCGGTTGACCGCGCTGGTGCTGACCACGTCCATGCCGCTCTCTTTCCATTCGCTGAGCCCTTCGAACGTGATGCCGCCGCTGGCTTCCAGCACGACGTGCTCACGAACACCAAGGCCCTCCATTTCAGCTGCAACCTCTTTGCAGACCTCTGGGCCAAGGTTGTCCAGCATGATGACCAGCGGCACGTCACCCATGGTGTCCCGGTGTTGGCTCCACGCCAAGGCGGCGGTCACGGCTTGTTTCGGGCTGGTGGTTTCAATCTCGATGAACGCGTGTGCTTCGTTGGGTATCAACGAGGCCACCGCCGCTTGGACGCGGCTGACCTCGTCTTCGCCGTAGGCGACGAGGTCGTTTTCCTTGAGCATCAGGGCATCGTCGCGGTTGAGGCGATGCGTCAGGCAACCGCCCAAGTCTGCAGCCCACTTGTCCAACAATCCGAACACGGTCTTTCTGGTGCAGGCGACCTGCCCCGGTGCCACCATGGACCAAGCACGTGCCGAGGTGGCGATGCCAGAAAGATGGCCGAGCAGGTTCAGCAGCGAGCGTTCGATGGCCAGGAGGACGTCGGCAGGGCCGGTCAATCGGCCGATTTCATCGCCGTTCCCCACCTGCCTGCCGTCGCCCGCGCTCCAAGACACCCGAACTTCTGGAGCCCAAATTTGGAGCATGTGATCCACGGCAGCGGTACCGGCCACCAAACCCTCTGAACGGGCCAGCACCGAGGCGGAAGCCGCTTCTGAACGGCCCATGAGGGGCATGTCGATTCCATCATCAGCAAGGACGGCCCCGACCCATCTGTCGATGCTGGCCAGCAAGCGATTGGACGGCCCATCGGCAGACGTCCACAGCAGGTGACCTCGGTCGTGAGGCACCTTGCCCCCCTTTCCCATGACCCGTGATGCGTGGAAGACCTCATCAAAGCACCCCTACCACTCCGCAAGGCCCATGCCGTTCCATCATGCCCGGGGGGCATGCAGCGGGTCGTGGTGGTGGGCGGAGGCCTTGCCGGACTTGCCGCCGCCCTTGAGGCCGCGTCCTCCGGTCACAAGGTGATCGTGCTCGAAGCCCGAGACCGGCTTGGGGGGCGCGCCACCACCACGCCGGGGCGCTATGCCGACCTCGGTCACGGGCCTCACGTGCTCCTTCGCGGAGGCACCATGCACCGGTTGGTTCGTCGACTTTCTCGCACCCGCCCGGCCACAGTGGCGCTGGCTCCGCATCGCCTCAAGGTGGTGGATCATGGTCCGCTTCGTTCCCTTCGTAGCGTTCGAGAAACCGCTGCTGTACGCCGCGCGTTGCGTGCTTCCGAACCCTCGCAACATCCAGCCGTGAAGGCTGCACGCCTCCTTGCAGGTTGGGGGATGCCGGCGACAAACGGAATCCTAAGCGACCGGGCCGAGGCCCTCTACATGGGCCAAGGACTGCTCCTGCATGCCGGGTGGGCTGACCTCATTGGACGGATCCTCGCGGCCCTCGACGAAGTGGGGGTGCCGATCGAAACCAACGCCAAGGTCATCGCCGTTGAGGACGGCTGCGTCCATCTTGAGGACGGGCGTGACGTACAGGCCGACCTCGTGGTGGTGGCGGCAGGTCCGCGACGAGGGGCGTTGCTCCTCGAGTCCGAAACCGGCACCGCCCATCGGGTGAGCACCGTCGAAGCCTTGCTGGATGCGGTGCCCTTTGGCGAGCACCAGGGCCTGATCGACGTCGAGGAGGGGATGGTTGCGCTTCGCTTGCCCCATCCCGAACCGGCCTTCAGCCACCTCAGTGCCATCGCCGTTCCTCGTGAAGGTGAGGACGATGCCTCACGCATGGCTCGGCTCGAAGGATGGCTGGACCGACATCTGGCCGGGTGGCAGAGCACCGTGGCCGAGGACCGTCGTCAGGCCGGACTTGACCTGGCCATGACCGAACCAAGTCCGGAGAGCGCGCACGGCGTGATCGTCATCGAGCCGCACATGGGGCTCTCCGATGCACTCATCGAAGCCTCACGTGCACGCGTTCGGGCCGCCCTGTCCGGTGACGATGCCTAAGGCCCGCCACACACGCCGGGGTGGCATGCGCCTCGTGTCTTGGAACGTCAACGGCTTGCGTGCCGCCATTCGGAAGGGCATCGACGGATGGATCGAGACCATCGGGGCAGACGTGTTGATGCTGCAAGAGACCCGCGTGCTCGAGGAACAGTTGCCGAAGGACTGGTCGTGGCCCGAAGGGCATGCTGTCCACCTTCACCCTGCAGAAAAGAAGGGGTATTCTGGCGTGGCCACGCTCAGCACGCTTGAGCAAGACGTGCTTCCTGGATTCGCGTGGGGCGAGGACGCCACCGACATCGAAGGCCGCGTCCTCGTGACCCGCCACGGCGAGTTGGTCTGCGTCAACACCTACCTGCCCAACGGCGGCGGCGGGCCAGAGCGCCAAGCGTACAAGGAGCGCTGGATGGACGCATGGCGGGCATGGCTTGCGCCGTGGCTCGAAGCAGACCACCCAGTGGTCGTGGTCGGAGACCTCAAC
>DUHU01000237.1 GCA_013330765.1 Candidatus Poseidoniaceae archaeon
AGCACGCCGATGCGGTCCACGCTTTCCGTGCCGTTTTCTGAAGTGACCACGGTGCCGTGTGAACATGTTCCGTTGGCATGGGTCCATGCGACAAAGCCGTCCTCATTGTTGCCGGTGGAGTTGGTCTCCAGCGGATCGAGGTCGTCTTCAAGGCTCATCCATCCGGTGAAGGTTCCCGCCACCACCATGCGGTCGCCGCTGCGGGCGAGATCATGCGGCACGTCGTCTCCGAACCCGGCGGCCGAAAGGGTCCAACTGGATGCCTCCACTTCGTCCGCAGCGACCGCAACGGGCAGCCAGAGGCTGAGGGTGAGCAGCACGACCAACAGAAGGGCCACCCGACGCATACCCTCCAATGGGACCTTCTGCGTATCAAGGATAGTCCCTCCTCGTGCGAAGGGATGATGGTGAATACGAGGCTCGAAGGGCGTGGCCGAATGGACGCATCGACAGCGGATGCTCGCGCCGGACCGGGCCATGCGTGGGGCCAGCAAGCTGCTCGAACTGGGTGCTTGGCCGGACTGGATGGTCGGACAACCGGCCATGATGGCGCCCGTCGTTGACCGACCGGAGGAAGGCATGATCCTCGAAATCCATCGTTTGCTTCGGGGCGCCCCGCTGGTCGAACGTTGGCGCGTCCTCGAGGTCAGGGACGGGACATCTCCCGTCTTCGCCGAGGTGCTGCTCGAACTCGAAGGGCAACTTCGAGGAGAACGTCCAGCAGGTCGCGCATTCCACGGCCTCCAATTGCGGTTGACCGTGTTGGCCGAGGAGGGCGGCGGCGTCGAAGCCGCCGTGAAATGGGCGCCAAAAGGGCTTCATCGCCTGCTTGAACGAAGGCTTCGAACCGACGTGACCAGCCTCGCGGAACGGTGGGTCACTGACCTTGAAGCCGCATGCGGCCCCTGACCGGCGCGTTCAAGGAGCGTCGTCGAAGGCTCCCTCCCATGAGCGACCAGCGCTCCCCACGAGGAAACAACGGGGGCCGTGGGCGTCGCCGCCGTGGCTCCGGCGGAAACCGGGGCAACAACAACCGCCGCCCGAAGCGGTATGGCGGACCACCAATTGCCGATGCACGGGTCCGGTCGGCCGATGCCATTGCCGATGCGAACGCCAAGGCCGAGGGCCGCTTCGAGCGGGACGAGCCCGTCATGGGCTTCCCTGAAGGCATGGAGGCGCCGGGCCGCTTTTCCTTCGAGTGGCCGCTCACCCCGGTGCCGTTGGCCACCGAGGAGGAAACGGCCGGCCTTGTGGTGCGAAAAGGCGAGTTTGGATGGCTTCCCGATGCACGCGTGGACGAGATCGGTGCCAAATTGAAGGGCAAGGCGATGTCACTGGAGCAGGCCCTGTCGCTGCGCAGCGCCCTCTTGCAACAGAAGACCGTCTACTCGCATTACCGCATGCAGTCACGTGGGAAAGCCCTGCGGGCGGCCTACGACGACGGTGTGTCCATCGTCGAGTTGTCGAAGCGCTTCGACTTCCCGCCAATGAACATCTTCCGGACGGTGCTGGCCGAGAAAGGCTGGGGCAAGACGAAGATCAAGGAGTCGTTCAAGGATCCAAAGCGCCTCAAGGAGCGCGAGCGAGAGGAGTTTGAAGCGGCTGAAGCCGCGGACCGCGTCTCCAACGTCGACCAGAGCGAATCCGCAGGGGCCGCGGACCTGTTCGAAGAGATCTTGGCCGATTGGTTCGAGGACCAAGGCGTGCGGCTGCGTCGGCAGCCCGAGATGGTCAAAGAGCAATCCAAAGAGCATGGCCGTCCAATCAAGACGCCGGACTTGCTTTTCCTCGACCACGTGGAAATCAACGGTGAGCCGGTCGCGTGGATTGACGCCAAGCACTTCTACGGCGCGGACGTTGAGTTCCAGCGCAAGAAGATGGCCAAGCAGATGAACCGCTACATCGAGGAGTGGGGGGCTGGCGCCATCGTCTACCGGCACGGCTTCTGTGCCAACCTGTTCATCCCTGGCGTGACCCTGCTCGACGCCGGTCCGCTGGACCTCAGTCCGCTGAAGTGAGCCCCAGCACCACGTGCCGCTCGCCCGGCCGTTCCCACACCAGGTGGCGCTGCGTCACGGTCAGCCCGAGGCCATGAAGACGTTCTGCAAGGTCGTCTTCGCTCCAGTGGTGCTTTGCGCCGACCGCTTCGCGTCGCTTCACGTCGGCTTCTGAGGCCTCATGGACGCACACGAAACTGAGCACGACTGCGTCCACGGCCTCGACCACGCGTGCAAGGGCGGCTTGAGGGTCAGCGAGGAATTCCAGCACGCCGAGCAGCACCGCAACGTCGTGTTCTTGCGGGAGGGTGAAGGCCTCGTCGAGGTCGAGGATGACGTTGTCTGGGTGCATGTCGCCCAAATCATAGCCCGTGTAGGTGCACGAAGCGTGCAAATGCTCGCGCAACACCTGGAGCCCGCACCCAAGATCCGCCACGTTCACGCCTTCATCGATGCAGGCGACCGCCAAACGGCAGCGTTGGTGGACCCACTCCTCCTCGGCTTGTTCACCGTACCAACGGCCCAACAGGCGCGCGTCACGACCGCGCTTCCACGGCCACCGTGCCATGAAGAAGAAGAGGTGCTGCGGCGGTATAAACGGGCCCTCTGCGGTTCGAGACCCACAGGTCACAACAGGCCTTCAAGAACGAAACGCCGATTCTTCCATCATGCGTCGAGCCGTGGTGCTGTGCTTCTTGCTTCCGTTGCTCTGCA
>DUHU01000103.1:0-2586 GCA_013330765.1 Candidatus Poseidoniaceae archaeon
CCTCATTGGTTTCCGGCCCGGGTCGCTTGCCGCTGATGTTCGCCCTGGTCGCATACCTTGGCGGATGGGTGGCCGGGCTTGGAGCTGTGTTCGGCCCACTGCCCTATGGTTTTCTTTGGTTCATGCCGCTGGCCTGGATGCTGGCGCACGCCATCGATCGCTCTGTGCAAACAGGTGGGCGCGCCAGGATTTGAACCTGGGTCCAGGCGTCCCAAACGCCCGATGATAGGCCAAGCTACACCACGTGCCCTTGAGGGGCGCTCACGCTTCTCGTCTTCAACCTGACCGTTGTTCACCCATCAAGCACCAGAGGTCCTTTTCCTCTTCAAACAGGAGACCGGTCGCCATTGCATGTTCAATGACCTCTGGGACAGGGGCTTTCGATGAACGACGCCGAAGGGCTTGAGACAGCGCCTCTGCCGTGACCTGTCCATCTTCGTTCGCTGCCTCGCGCAGTGCGGAATACCAGATTTTGGGTGAGTCCTCCTCACCGTGGTTGTGCTGAACCCGCGTCTTTCCCATGCGCTTTCGGAGTTCATCCCGCAATTCTTCCGGGGTGTTGGCCAAGGTCACCAGCACTTGCAATTCGGCGGCGGACAACGCACGATCCACGACTTCCATGGGCGTGGGGTTTCGATGGCCACAATGCGGGCACCGGTGTGCAGCGCCGCGGGCACCATGGCAGCGCGAACACACCGGGCACCGAGCGACGAGCCAGACGTCGTCCACTGTATCCACTCACAGACTGAAATCGGTCCTGCTTCCGGGGCGCATTGCTCGCGCGGCAGGGGCTTTGGTGTCCACGCGTCGTTGTGCAGCATCGATGGCCTCCTGAGCGCTTCGCGTCATGGATTTGCGAACCGGACCAGTGCGCTGATTGCCAAGGTTGGACAACGAATCTGGCAGGATGAGGGCCGCCACCGCCACCCCGTGGTGGTCTCGACCCGCCGTCACTTCGTCGACCGCGAGGTCGAAGGATTCGACCTCGAGGTCCCGCGAAGCCAGCCTACGCTGAAGGTTGCGACGAAGCAGGAGCGTTGTTTCCTCGAAATCAGTGGCCGTGGTGATGGTGGCCACGACGGTGCACGGTTCGCCTTCGGGGGTTCGCGCCATCGCATACGCCACGCCAGCACAAGCGCTGGAGCCGTTCCATGCGTAGGCGCTCGCCACGTGGCATTCCACGAGGGATCCCATGGGCAGGGGTCGTGGCGGAATGGCTTGGAAGCCGAGCGGCAGCATGGCGCCCTGCATGGGCACGTAGCGTACGTCACCCAAGCCGAGGTCGACCAGGGCCTGATCCAAGGCGTCTTCAGCGTTTTCTCCCCAAGGAGCCACCGCGGTCATCAACCATCCAGAAGTGGCGCTCATAGGACCAACAGGTTGGGGCGGGTTCATCAACAGCGTGGTGCTTTTCCCCCCATGGACAGCCGCGAAGGTGGGCCACGACGGAGAAACGCCGCGTGGCCTTTGTTGGTGGTGCTTGCCTTGTTGGGGCTTGCGACGCTGGTGGCGCAACCCCGCCTTGGCTTGCGAGGTTTTGCAGACGTGCTGGTCTTGGCGGTCACCCTTCTGGTGGTGGTGATGCTTCTCGTGCTGCTTGTGCCACGAGGCCCTGCTTCACCAAAAGCGGAGGGGTCCACGGCAGGCGTGCTCACCGAACGACGGGGAAAAACCGGTGCAGTTGCAAAGGGCGATGAGGACCACGTGGATCTTGAGGGCCTCGACTTGCCCTTGGTGTGATCAGGGCGTGACGCGCCTTGAGTCGCGCGGGAAGGGGATGACTTCACGGATGTGGTCCGCGCCAGAGAGCCAGCTGACCACACGGTCCACTCCAAGTCCGAAACCGCCGTGCGGGACACCGCCGTACGCGCGCGTGTCGATGTAGAACTGGTACGGTTCCCGAGGCACGTTCTCTTCATCGATGCGGGCGAGGATTTCCTCTTCTGACCAGGTGCGCTCTCCACCGCCGATGATCTCGCCGTAACCCTCCGGTGCCAGCAGGTCGTGGCACAGGACGTAGGCGTCGTCGTCTGGATCCTGGCGGTGATAGAAGGGCTTGGCCACCTTGGGGTAATGCGTCAAGAAGTGGGGCACGTCGAAGTCCGCGGTCAGCACCTTCTCTTTGCTGTAATCCAAATCCTGTCCCCATTCGACGTCCACGCCCATGCCTTGGAGCGTTTCGACGGCTTCGTCGTACCGCATGCGAGGGTAGGGATTGTCGGCATAGCGTGCCACGAGGTCGAGGTCGCGGTCCAGACTGGCGAGTTCATCGCTGCGCTCATCAAGCAAGGTCTTGGCAATGCGGCGGACCACGCCTTCGCCGTGGGTCATGATCTCGTCGTTGGTCGCCCATGCCAACTCCATCTCTGCGTGCCAGAACTCCGTCAGATGCCGCCGTGTACGGCTCTTCTCTGCGCGGAAGGACGGCGCGATGGTGTACAGGCGCTCCAAGGCAGGCATCGCCGCTTCTGCGTAGAGTTGCCAAGACTGTGTCAGGTATGCTTTCTTCCCGAAATAAGGCACTTCGAAGAGGGTTGACCCCCCTTCGACCGCACCTGCAACAAAGTTCGGTGCCTGGTACTCGAC
>DUHU01000103.1:2928-3507 GCA_013330765.1 Candidatus Poseidoniaceae archaeon
AAGTCCAGGTCTCGGAAGTAGCCGTGAATCGCGCCGAACACGGAGGAGCGGATTTGCAGCATGGTGGTCATGCGTGACGTACGGAGGTACAGGTGACGGTGGTCGAGAAGGAACTCGGTTTCCCCGCCGTCCGCCGCTGCCATGGCGGATTCGGTGATCGGAAAGGGACGCTCTGGGTTGACGCCTCCCACGACGGTTCCAGAGGCGACGCTGATCTCGTGTCCGCCTTGGGCCCGTTCGTCGACCTTCACTTCACCGACAAGTTCCATCGAGGATTCGATGAGGGCTTCACTCAGGGACGTAAAGGCTTCATCACCCACAACGTTGCGCTTCACAACACACTGAACGGTGCCGGTGGAATCACGAAGCACGATGAAGCGGAGGTTGTTGTTGCCACGGCTTCGCTTCACCCATCCTTTGAGGGTGACCTGTTCGCCGTCATGATCGCCCGATTGAACCGCCCCGATGTAGGTCGTTTTCATGGGAATCCCGGCCGTGCCTGCCTCACTCGCCATTTGAACATGACCACCGAAGGAACCGGAGGAGGTCGTGAAGAAGCGGGCCTGACGGGGTTCGAAC
>DUHU01000189.1 GCA_013330765.1 Candidatus Poseidoniaceae archaeon
GCGTTTGGCGCACGATTGATCAAAGTGGATTGAATGCATACCCTACATGGTGTACACATTATACAGGAGACCAGTCACCTGTTTGTATGGTTCATGATGAGGAGGAGCCCCCATTGGACCCAAAACTGACCTGGCCTTATCTTGTACAGGACATTGTTGATGAGATTATTCGCAGTAAATCATCGATCATCGTAGGAGTGATTATCACACTCATTTCGGTAACTGTTGTAAGCATTTTACCCTTTTTTGATGGATTCTGGGAGATGCCTTATGCCGTTGCAATCCTCGTTTTCTTTGGTTCATTCACGATCATACCTACGATGTATTTCTACATCCTAATTTTCTTCCGTATGAAGAAAAAATCTCGCCAGAGAACATCGAACACCTAGTCCTTTGTTGGGGGTAGGATTTGGTCAGAGCAGGTACGGCAGGGCGATCATCAGCACAAGCATGCCAAAGAAGCCCAGCGACGTGAGCCCTGTGGCTTTCGACGCCATGTGGGCCGTGCGTAATCCGCTGAGGGTCCAGAGGTTGAATCGCCGGCCAAACCGTGCGATTGCTTCGAGCATCCCGTGGGTGACGTCCCTGAACATATGGCCCCCGTCGAAAGGAACCATCGGAATGAGGTTGGTGAATCCGAGCAGCAGGTTGACCCAAATGAGCCAGAAAAAGAGGTTCACAAGGATCAGCATGCCGTCGATGCCGAGGACGTTGGCCACCACGCCGTCACCCGCCACCAAGAAGCCCTCTTCGATGGGATGGATGGCGACGCCTTGGAGTTCGAAGGGGACGAAGATCAGCCTGAGGGCGTGAATTGGTGTGGCCACAAGCCGTTGAGCAAGTCCGGCTTCGACGTTAGGAGACAGCGGTCCAGCCAAACGGTCGATGCCAACTGTACCGTCGGCCACTTGCTGCACGCCGAGGAAAGCGTCCCCGGTTTCGATGCCGTTGGCATCCAGTTGGGCCTCGCTCCAGCCCTCTTCTTCGAAATGTTCGCGTTTGTCGCTGAGCCATGCTTCGGTGGTTCTGGTCTCGCCGTCCAAATTCACCACGGTCAAGCTCACCGTGGTTCCCGCTTCCAACGTGGCAAGAGCTTCGGTGAAGGAGCCGTCGTCCACGATCGCCATGGAATCGATGGCCACAATCCGGTCCCAGGGTTCCAGTCCGGCTTCTTCGGCTCCAGTGCCGACCACAACGCCGCGAATGTGCACGCCTTCGTCCGCAGCAGCGAATTGACCCGCAAGTCCTCCAAGCAGCAGCAGGAGGATCATGGCGGCGAAAATGTTCGTCGCCGGTCCGGCTGCAAACATACGGAGACGTTCACGCCTCGGCGCTTGGAGCAGCTCTTCGGATTGAGGCTCGGCAAAGGCACCGAGCGGGAGCGGACCCAGCTGAAGCAACCCAAAGGCACGCACGCGCATGCCGTGGCCGCGCGCCAGAAGGCCGTGGCCGAATTCGTGGATGACCAAGGCCACGATGAAGGCCAAGGCCCCCCATCCGAGGGGGATCACAGGGTTCAGGCCAGGAATGGCCACAAGTTCGGAGGGGGGCGGTGGGTCTGTGGTGGTCCCTTGCGTGAGGGTCAAGACGAAGCTGAGGACCACGAGCAAACCGGCCATCAGCATCGTGCTGACGCAAATCCAGGTCGCCACTTCACCGTATGCGCGCCAGAATTTTCGGGGTTTGGCCACTTTTTCCAACAGGCCCAATCCGCGTGAGGTGCGAACCATCAGGACAAACCCGAGGGCTCGCGATGCATTCCATCGGTCGAGGGTGCCGTTGGCTTCCCAACGCTTGAGCATCGCCCACCACAGGAGGAAGGCGAAGAGCAACCACCGCCAACTGAAGTCGACGGCGCCCCACGTGCTGGTCACGACCCCGCCTCGGTACGGTCTGCTATCAAGCCCTGTGCCAAGCCGGTCGTTTCCTTGAAGAAGGGTGGAGCCCACGAATTGGTATGGCGCTGGAGCCCCGTCGCATCGACCGATGGCTTCGGGATGCCTATCCGACCCAACAAACGCACGACCGTGTCGAGTGGCACGCGGAAGGAACCATGTCGCAGTGCTTCGTTCGATTGGACGACCGTGTGGTGCTGATTCATCTGGAGGGCGAGGCTGAACGCACCGTCCTGAAAGGCCGTCTTGAGATTCCCTTGGACCTCTGGAAACCCGGTTCGACGCAAGCCACACCATCGCCTCGTGCAGGCATCCGGTTTCGACACCGCACCAACGAGATCACCTTCAGCAACCGGGCAGGGCGTGCACCCGAGTACGGACGAAACCTCATCGAACGTTGGCTGACCGAAATGCGAACAGCATTGACGCAACCTCGAACCCAAACCCAGCAACTTTCAGGACTCCGCGCAAGTCTTACTCGCGTTTCGAAGCAATTGGAAACCGCGACGCTTGAACCGGCCAAGAAGGAACTTCGGGACATTACGACGTCGCTCGAGCGTTGCGAAGCCGAACTCGGCCGTGCCCTCGGCGATTGATCATTCCTCTTCCTGGAGTGCATCCAACATCATGTCGGTTGCGTGTTCACGCTTGGCCTCATCGCGCTCGGGAGACGATGCGAAAATACGAACCACAAGCGGATCGAGGAACAGGGGCACGGCAAGCACGGCTCCGATCACGCCGGCCAATCCGACGTAGGACGAGTTAGGCACGTACACGGCTCCGGGTCCACTTGTGGACAGGGCCAGTTTCAGCACGCCAAGCCAAGGGATTTCTGCGCCGGCCCGTCCGATCACCCAATCGGTGCGGATGGCCTCCACCACGCCGTTCACGCCATGAACGCCTGCGGAACCGTTGGTGGCGCTCGGGCCTTGATCCACAGAGCATCGATTTGCATCCCCAAGGGTCAGCAAGCCTTCGTGGGTCGGTTGCCATTCGTGCACCACCAGGTAGGCCTCAGCGTTACCGTGTGCGGGCCGTTTGCAGTCGTAGTATCCTGCCTCCTCGCCGTTGAAACTGATGTTGATCGTGCTCTGGTTACGGACCGGTGTCCCTGGAACGTCCCAGGTCAAGATGCACGTCCCCATGGCTCCGTCAAGGTCGCGCAGGGTCGGATCCCAAACCCCGCCGGCAGGACATGCCAGCTCGTCAGCAGGTTCCTGGCTGTGCGGTTCATTCGTCTGATGACCGGCTTCTGAAATTGCGGCTCGGTCAGGTGATGCGGTCCCGTTGGCGACCACCCTGAGGATGGCACGGTGGATG
>DUHU01000151.1 GCA_013330765.1 Candidatus Poseidoniaceae archaeon
ATCCTGCGCTTCAGGAACTTGGCCGTCGCCTGTCCATTGAGATGATCACTGGACAGCGGGACTTTGGCCTGCCGATACACGGAAGGGTCAGGAGGGAAATCAGTGAGGTGGCCGACTTTGAATCCACAAAAGAGGATTACAGGGGCGAAGCGGGGATTGCGTTGGTGGCCCTTCCGGTCTCCATAGGTCTGTTTTTCGCCATCCCCTTCTGCGGGCTTCTTGTCCTGATTGCCGCGATCTGGACGTTGTTTGTGGTCTCGAACGAACAAGAGAACCTGTCCGGTAAACTTGCTTTGACCAAGCAACTTGGCGGCGTGTTGGAACAAGGACGTGTCTACAGCGTCGTCCCAGAGGAGCGTCTTCTTCTGGGCTTTTCTTGGGTGGACTGTAAAATCTCCCTCAACACGGCGCAACGTCTTCCCGTTGACCACTCCTTGGTGGTCATGGTTGAAACGACGTACAGAGGGGACGACATGACCCCTTCGTACCACAACGTCACCTATTGTGCCAACAGCGACGGAACAAACGCGTTGCCACTGATGCGCCACGGGGGCATCAACTCCCAGCCACATGCCGAGTCGGTTTTGAAATCAGAACCCTGGCGCGAATTTTTGTCCGGCCCTGTGTTGCTCGTCCACCAGTAATGCCGCAGGCGTCAAGGTCACAACAGGATCCGAATCAGTCGGTGTCTGGGAGGTCCGCAGGCTCAGGCGAGCCGCTGGACCAATCGTAAATCCCGAGGCCGGTCTTCTTGCCGAGCCGCCCTTCGGCCACCAAGGCCTCAAGCAACGGATGAGGTGCGTAGGCGTCGTCGTTGAACGAGGCTTGCAGGTTCAGCAAAATGTCGCGTCGCACGTCGAGGCCCACGAGATCGGTCAGGGCCAAAGGACCCATCGGGTGGCGGTAGCCCAGCGTCATCGCGGTGTCGATGTCCTTGGCGCTGGCCACGCCGTCGGCGAGCATGCGAATGGCTTCGTTGCCCAAGACCACGCCAAGACGGCTGGTGGCAAAGCCGGGCACGTCGTTGACGAGGATGGCCGTTTTGCCCATGGCCGCCCCAGCGGCCAACGCCAATGAGACGGTGGACTCGCTCGTTCCCTCGTGTTTCACCACTTCGAGCAGTGACATGATCGGAACGGGATTGAAGAAATGCATCCCAATGAGGCGTTCTGGATGTTCCAGCACGGAGGCGATGGTGCCGATGGAGAGGCTTGAGGTGTTCGTCCCAAGCACCGCATCGGGTCGCACCAAGGCTTCGACCTGCGTGAAGATGGATTGCTTGAGGTTCATGATTTCCGGCACTGCTTCGATGATGAGATCGGCCGTCGCGACGGCCTCACCAAGGTCGCTCACCGCATGCAGGTGGACCGACCATGCTGCCTTCTGTTCCTCTGTGGTCTTGCCACGGGTGATGCCCTTGTCCCAAAATGCGTTGATGCGTTCCATGCCCGCGGCCAGACCGTCGGGGTGGGCGTCGTGGAGGTGCGTACGCCACCCCGCTTGGGCGCACACTTGTGCAATGCCGGCGCCCATGGTTCCGGCTCCGATGACGGCGACGGTGGAGAT
This sequence comes from Candidatus Poseidoniaceae archaeon, assembly GCA_013330765.1. Taxonomy (GTDB): domain Archaea; phylum Thermoplasmatota; class Poseidoniia; order Poseidoniales; family Poseidoniaceae; genus MGIIa-L3; species MGIIa-L3 sp12206u. The sequence goes on from DUHU01000151.1 coordinate 1,567, forward strand.
CTCCATGTCCCCCGGGGTCATGCGACGCCCCATCAGGCCTTCGTTGCACGCTGCGCCAGGCTGACGCCACCAAGGATGAGGACCAAAGCCAGCACGAGGCTCCATCCGAGGTGTTCGCCGAGGAGCACGTGGCCGCTCAAAATGCCAAAGATTGGGACGAGGTAGACGTAGGTGGACGTTCGACTCGGACCGATGTGCTTGACGCCTTCGGCGAACCAGACGTAGGCCAAGACGGTCGACAACAGAGCAAGGAAGACGATGGCCACCAAACTCGACGCTTCGATCACCGGCCATCCGTTGTTCGCCACTTCGTACCCAGACCAAGGCGTGAGGAACACCAGGCCAACCGCGGATGACCAGACGGTGATTTGCAGCGGGCTCATTGGACCGTCGTTTTCGCTTACGTCCACGTCCATGGCCTGCCGAATGAGCAGGGTGGCCGCGGCCCAAGCCATGGCTGACGCCGCGATGAAGGCGTTCCCGAGCCACCGTTCGTTGGCCGGCAAATCGACGTTTGGCGAGGCCAGGAAGAGGACGGTGATGCCCAGCAGTCCCAGGAACAATCCTCCGCCGAGTTCCTTCGTCATTGGATGTCCAAGGACGATGACGGCAAGGACACTCGTGAAGAGGGGGTTGAGGGTGATCATCAACGATGCGTCGCCGGCCGCCGTCCACCCCATGCCGTACATGAACAGGACTTGGTAGAGGAAGGTGGAGCACGCCCCGATCCAAAACAGACGCTTCCATTGCGCGATGCTTGGAACAAACCAGCCCTCTGACCGCCTGAGCCAGAGGAGAAAGGCAGGCACGGCAATGAGGTAACGAAGCCACGCTCCAAAGACCGGCCAATCGTCCATCTCTGTGGCGATGACCCTGCCTGCGGTCCACGCCACGCCCCAGAAAGCGGCCACGAGCCACAGGCGGGCGTGAAGTCCGACGTGGTTCATTCGAAGCGCTCCAAGCCCAGCTGGAGCACACGGGCTCGAGGGAGCCCGATCTCCGGCAGACCGGCGGCAGGTGCGTGCTTCTTGAGCCCCTCGATGCGGGACACGTACACGCCGTAGGATGCGATATCGTCGGGCTTGAAGGGGGTGGGGAGGTCCATGGCTTCCAAGGCTGCACAGGCTTCAGCGGTGTAGATGGGATAGACCCGCGCGACAAAATGCGCCCAACGCGAGATGCGAACGGCGTCGACACCGTCGAGCGTCATCAGGTGTTCAAAGAGACCCACGTCGGGATAGCGTGCACTGCGGAGTGCCATCTCTACCTCCATGGCCACGTCCTCGGGCCATGCGAAGGGCTGGGCTCCGGCCCATGCGTCGGCCCGCTTCACGGTGCTGAGGATGTTGCTTTCCTTCGCGGCGTACAGGACTTCACCGTAGGCGTCGTCGTCTTCCATGTCGTCGACCAGCGCAGGCAGTTCACCGTACATGCGCTCACAGCGCTGCGCGTTGATGCCGTAAAGTTCCACAGGAATCATCCTGATTCCTCCAAAATGGCCTCAGGCGGAAGCGCCGATGCCCGTTGCACGCTGGCGCTTGGAGAGCGGCTTTTCGGAGATCCATTGCTGGTCAAAAATCGCGGGCAGCGAGGCCTCGTCTTCGGGGGTTGGGAGGACGGAGCGGAGGTAGGCTTCCCATGCGGCGTCGTCGCCTTCGAAGAGCGTGCCTTCGACGGTGTAGCGGCCCTTCGCGAAGGCGCCGATGTCGCGGTTGAAGTTCTCGTGAGGCACATACAGATCGGCAGCGCCTTCAGGCAAGTAGCCGCACAGGGCCCTGACCGCGTCAGCGATTTCCTGGTGGTAGTGG
>DUHU01000058.1 GCA_013330765.1 Candidatus Poseidoniaceae archaeon
TTGGCTGAGAAACCCCGTGACCTCTCGGGACTCCGCGCGGGCGAAGTGTCAGATTGGAACGCAAGCCGATCAGCAGGATCCGACAGCTCGCTCGGTCGCATGCGACAACGCCTCGCGTGGATGCAACCCGCGGATGCCGCAGCGGACTTGGATTCCAACACCCTTGCAGAAGGCCTCGCCATGCTCGAAGCCGCCTCAGCACCCGGTCCAACGGTTGACCGCGTCCGCTGGTGGCACCTTGGTGCCCTCGTCCAAGAAGGCCGTCAAGCGGACGCGATCGCCTCCCTGACCTCCCTTTCGGTGGACGGTGAGGTCGATGCCCAGACCTTGGGCGATCTGGTGGTTCGGATCGATGCCGCTGAAGCCAACGATTGGCTTTCCAGCGCATGCAAGCGAATGGAAGCGCCCGCCCGGCTGCACATTGCCCTTCACTCCTCGCTTCCCAGTGGACCAAGGATGACCGCGTTCCGGAGCCTCCAAGACAACGGATTTTCATTCCCTCCCGAAACTTTCGATGACCTTGCCTCGCTGCTCCTCGAAGGTCAAGAAATCCGTCGATTGTCGCGGCTTCTGGTCGAAGGAGGCCATGCGGAAAGGCAACCTTGGATGGTCACTATGTGCGCGCATTTGCTTGCCGCACGCAAGGACATCGACCTCTACCATGGCGTGAGGGCGGCCCGCGCTGCCTCGCTTTCGTCCTTGCATGACAACGCTCCCCCCAGCGCCTTTGGTGCAAAGACGGCGCCCCTGATTCAACTGTTGGAGGGTGGCGATGCCCCCGAAGATCTCTTCCAGGACATCGTCCAAACCAGGCAAGGGCTGCTCGCCTACGGCCAGATTCGACGCGCTCTTCAGGAAGGAGGCGACGGCGTTGTGTCCGAGAAAGTCTTGGACGAATTCGAAGAGGCGCTTGGGGAGGGAAACTTGGACTCCATCGATGATGGTCTCGCGCACGCCATCACGGCCACGCTGCGGTTGAATTCGGCCATTCAGCAGGTCCAGAACGGGACCTCCAACGCGCAAACCGTGGACCTCATCGACGGCCTGATGGCCGGGGCAAACGTCCCGACGCGACGCATTCACGCCATTCGTCAACTGCTCTTCGACCACGACCTGCCACTGCCTTCCTTGGTGGCTTGGTACCAAGAACACGACCCTCGTTCTCCTTGGAGCGTTGTTGCCCGTGCAGCTCTCGCCTCATCGGAAGGTCGCCACCTCCGTGCTGCACAGGAATATGGCCGTGCTGCAAAGCAACAGGGCGCTGCTGAAGCGAAGGAAGACAACGAATTTGCGTTCGACTTCGAACACCGCGTTGCTTTGAATCGCAAGTCACTGATCCACTACGCCTTCTCCGGTGAGTGGAAGCGGGCCATCGACCTCGTGAACGACGAACCCGGCTTGAAAACCGCGATGACCGAGCGGTTCCTGCTTTACCTCCGTGTGTCGCATACCGCCCACAACGGCGCCACCGACGACGCGACACGGATCATCCGTGATGCTGTCAAGGAGCGCGAGGTGGTCATCGAAGACGACGACGAGGGAGAGCCACGCGAGCGCACACGCATCTGGTACAACGAGGATCAGCTCGATTTGTTCCTTGCTTACCCCGACGCTCATCCTATTCCCCTGCCAAAGAATCCCTTCATCGGGAGGGTCATGGCGGCCAAGAACCTCTCCAGCCAGCGTCGCAATCATCGGCGCAATTACGACCAACGCTACGCACAACTGATGGACAGTTCACCAACGCCCGAGGAAGTGTACGAACTGGCGCGACGTGCCGCCGACGACCACGCCCTGACGGGATTGATGTTCCTCGAGCGCGCCCTGTCCTCCAAGCGCTTCCGGTTGATGCAGCAGCAGAAAATCGAGAATTCAATGCGTTCCCTGTTCATCATGAAACGGGACGAAATCGCCGTCTGCGACCGTCGCCACCTCAGGCATCTGAGATTGGCTCCGCTGGTGTTGGTCGATACGAACGTCCTCGTGGATGCGCTGCTCGACCGTCTGATTCACCGCAGCGGCCGCAGCGTTCGAGCCGGCTTGGCCATCGACGCCAACCGAGACCTGCACCATCACCTTGAGCGGCTTGGCAAGGCAGGCAAGGTGCAACTGATGCTACCAGACCCCGTCCGGCACGAATTGACGTCCATCGCCAAAGGCGGCAACGTGCTGCGCGATCGTCTCCGCGAGACCTTCGCCACACCCGACGACGTTGAGGCGATGCTCGACGACACCAACGTGGAAGAAGCCCTCAACGATGTCCTCTCCTCCTTTGAGACGTGGGCCAAGCGTGAGTCACGCTACGATGACGAAGCCATGGAAGATGAGCGCGTCAACCGCCTCGACGCTTTCCTTGTTGAGCATCGAGACGTCTACGACGAAGTGACGGCGATGAAGCGTCAGCGCGGACAACCGCAACGCACCTCGCTTGCCACCGGAGGAGAAATTTACCCCGAAAAGGAAGACCGTGAGATCATGTGCCTCGCCATGCGGCTGGCAGAAATCCCGTTGGAAGACTTTGGGGCCGTCCTCGTGGCCACGCGGGACAGCGATTTTACCCTGGTGGCCCCTTCGATGTTGGAGCACCTTGGGTTCGGCGTCATCCGGAATGCTCAGACCCTCAATCAGTGGTCTTCGCGCTGAGGCAATGAATGGTCGCGCATGAGCTGGGATTGCCCCCCAGCGACGAAATCAACCCAGGTTCTTGGGCCATTTAGACAGCGTCGTCATCGGATGACGGCCGCGTTCTCGCGAAAGAGGGGTTTTCGATGGTGCGGGTGCATTTGTCGTAAGCAACCCTATATGGAAATAATATCCAATTGGAGCATGCGCAAATTGAGTTGCTGGTTGATCGTCGCGATTATGGTCCTTCACATGTCTGCTTACAGCATGGATCACAACACCACAGAAATTGATTTTGATGTTGACGAGGAGGTCGATCCCACTCATGCCAATGGGAGGCATTCTCACCAGCTGTCTGGCAACCAGACCGCTTCCGGTTCGGACTGCAATTTCACCAACATGGCGGATGGGATGGGTGGCCCTGAGTGGGCGAGTACGGCAACGTACAGCGTGCACGACATCGTTGAGTGGCCATCAGAGTCAGGTCAATTCTGGCAAACCATCACTGCAGGTCCAACGTCGGAGCCGGGCACGACCACAAAGTGGATCGGGCCTTGCTCCTGCGAAG
>DUHU01000041.1 GCA_013330765.1 Candidatus Poseidoniaceae archaeon
CTCGCTGCTGTATTCTGCGATGGCCGTGTTCTTGTTGAGGGCTCCGACCGTGATGACGTCCTCGGCACCTCCTGGCGTTCCAATGGTGCCCGGGGCTGCTGAATTACCGGCGGCGATCAGCATGCTGATGCCCGCTCGGACCATTTCGTTGGCGAAGCGGTTCACGCTGTCTTCCTCCGAAGAGGTCCACTCGATCGGCCCTGGCCCACCGAGGCTCATGGATGCTGCACGGATGTTGTACTCGTAGCGGTAGTCCACGGTCCATTGCATGCCGGCCATGACCACAGAGAAGCTCCCAGAGCCACCCGCATCGAGGACTTTGACGCCCACGAGGAAGGCTCCTGGAGCCATTCCTGGATGGTCGTATGATGGGGCACCGGTGCCTGCCACGGTCCCTGCGCAGTGCGAGCCATGGCCTTGATCGTCGTACGGGAACACCTCGGTGCCGTTGACCTTGTCTGGATTGTTGACGGGGTCATAGAACCCGATGATCTTGGGGTCGTTGGTGCTGTTGTCGTCGTCCATGTCGTCGAGGCCAACGTGCATGCCGTCGATGCCTGTGTCGATGACCGCAACGGTCACGCCGGAGCCGTCGTAGCCCGTCGCTTGCTGTGCGAGGTCCACTTCGTGGACCACAGCGGCATCGCCATTTTGCACTTCGAGCATGCCGTCAAGTTCGAGCATCACCACACCAGGCAGGGCGGTGGCTTCGAGGACCATGTCGTGGGGCACGCGCCCTGCAACGGCATCGATGAGCGGCAGGTCCCAACCGTGCACGTATCCTAGTTCACGTTCAAGCATGGCCACGTCGGCCGGGGTCGGAGTGTGATCGAAATCGATGATGAGCGGCAAGGTGCCTTCCTCGTCTAGGAACAACGGGTGGTCATGGTACTTTTCGACCATGTCCCCGATGCCGTTGCCGTCTCGGTCCACGGTGGTCTCCACCCACCAACCTTCCGCTTCTTCCACGGTTTCAACGGTGGGAACGCTCACCGAAGCCATGGCCAAGGGGAGCACAAGGAGCGCGAGGACGGTCAAGACGATGAGGCGTTGCGTGGCCGCCTTTGTGGTCATGGGCCGACGTACGGTGGGGCCTGCTTGAAGGCATCGATTTCCCGGGCGACGTCAAAAGCGACGCTCCTTGGTGCAAACAGAGGATGGCGGGCCATCGCCGGAACCCGAGGAAACAATGGCTCCCCACGTTCATCCTCGGCTCCTTGATAGCGGCGTGAGGTCAGCGGCCGCCATGCCAGACGACCGAATGGTGTGGATCGACCTCGAAATGACGGGATTGGACATCACCCATGACAGGATCATCGAAATCGCCACATTGGTGACCGACGGTGAGTTGAACCTCATCGCTGAAGGGCCAAATCTTGCCGTTCACGTCAGCGAAGCGGCCATCTCGGGGATGGACGAATGGAACACCACACATCACCACGCAAGCGGGCTCGTGGATCGCATCAGAGCAGAAGGCGTCAGCATCCAAGAAGCCGAAGCACAGACCCTTGCCTTCCTGCGTGACCATGTCGAAGCAAACACCGCACCGCTGTGTGGCAATTCGGTCTGGAACGACAAGCGCTTTCTCGAGAAGGAAATGCCGGACATTGTTGCCTTCCTCCATTACCGGATGATCGACGTCTCGACGGTCAAAGAACTCGCTCGACGTTGGTATCCAGACGTGCCACGCTACGACAAGAAAGGCGCTCATCTTGCCTTGGACGACATCCGAGAATCGGTGGAAGAATTGCGCCACTTTCGTGAGCGCGTGTTTCGTTCCTGATCACAAAGCATCTCGCCATGTCGGTGCACCTGGAGCCAAACCGGCTTCAGATGCCATGATGGAAGCGGCAACCGCCACAGCGATTTCTTCAGGAGTTTCAGCCCCAATGTTGAGACCAATGGGGCAAACCACCGCCTCGACCACCGCCTCTGGCAAACCTGCGTCCATGCAACCGTCTCGGAATGAGGTCCACTTTGCCCTTGAACCAATGCAGCCAATGCGAGGGGTTCCGAGGCGACCAGGGGTTTGTTGTGCAGCCGCAAAACGCTCCAGCAGACCGTGCAGGCGTTCCCTGTCCTCGACATGATCGTGGCCGAGGAGGAGAATGTCTGTGAAGCGGGCCAAGGACTCCGCGTTTTCTTTCGCCAGAAATGCTTCAACGCTCGACACGTGACGCTCGACGGCGACTGGATGCTGTTCTGAGGTGGCGTAGGCTTCCCTCGTGTCTTGCACAGACGTTCGCCAACCAAGTTGTTCGGCGAGCTGCGCGAACGCCACGGCACAATGGCCACCGCCCATCAGCAACACGTGCGGGGTCGGATTCAGCACATCGATGGACACGGTGACCCTTCCTCCACAAAGCGAATCCAGGGCCACGACCTCATAGCCCTTGGCCCCGCGATGCAGACCGTAAGTGAGGACGGCTCCCATGGGCCGGCCGGGAGCTTCCAACCGTTCCAGCATCGCGGCTTTCACCCGCTCCTCGAGTCCCGCTCCTCCAACGGTGCCGTTCCATGTTGGCCCGGCACAAAGGGCAAGCTTGGCCCCTGCCTTGCCGGGCACGGAGCCTGAAGTCGTGACCACGGAGGCCACCACCACGCGTTGCCCTGCATCGCACGTCGCGAGCGCCCAACGCAACACGTCGAGGCCCATGATGGGGCGTGGTGGCCGCACGTCAAGGGTTTTCTCCACCGGCCAACCACGTTTCCAAAGCCGAGATAGACGCCAAATCGTCCGGTCGGTCGAGGTTCAAGTGAAGGAACGGCGCATTGACGTCGACGAGGATACGGGACTGCAAAGCGTCACGCAATGGGGCATCTCCAGCAAGGGCCTTGATGCGGACCAAAGCCTCACCTCGGACCAGCAAAGGGTGCCCTGCCCGTCCCTCATAGGACGGGACCACTGACTCTCCCGGGGTGTTGAGCACGCATCGGAGGACCGACGCATCCCATCCTGGCCGATCCACCGGACACACCAGCACTTCCGTGACCTCCGGGCCAAGTTCCAAAAGGCCGAGGTGAAGGCTTCCTGTTCGTCCATCGTCCGGCCGTGGATTGATCACCGTTCGGCATGGCAAGCCTTGTGCATCGGCTGCGAGGCTGGGGTGGGCCACAACCACCGTTTCGAGCCCAAAGGCCGTCAGCCGCTCCACCGCCACGCTCAGCACCGTGCCGCCAAGCAAGGGCACCAAGGCCTTCGGCTGACCGAGTCGGCGGCTTGCGCCACCGGCCAAGACCACGGCGTGGACCATGCCACCACCAATGGAACGCGAGTGATGGGTCTTGTGCTTCATAGGAGGTGGTACCAAGTCACGTGGTATGCCTTCAGGAATCGTCACGCAACGCGAGCAATGGGCTCCAAACATGGCCAAATCCATGCAATTGCTTGACTCGGTGCTCAAGGAACACCAACAGGTGACCGTGATGGACCCTCGTGCCGGCATCGTCCCCACCTGCCCCCGCCTCCTTGCCGTCGTTTTGCTCAAGGGAGACTCCGGCCGCAGTTATCGCCTCAGCATCAGGGACATGGACGACACAGGGCTGCATTGCAGTTTCACCATCGAGGGCGCCCGCTGGAGAACCGACCTCCTGACGCCGTACAAGACCGGGGCTGCTGTCGCCTCGCTCTGCCTGCAGTCCACCCAGAACGACTTGCCGGCCGGCGATCGCGCGGTGACCTTGGTCCTCTCCCTGTTGCGTGACCGTCAAACCGCGATGCGCATCCCACTGCTGGGCCAATTTATCGCTGCTGACCGTGCCTTGCTCAGGGACATCGGGATGTTCACCGATGAAGGACCCATGCCGGAATTTGATGAGCCGGACGAGTTTGATTTTCCCATCATGGACGTTGAACCTGATGAATTGGATTCCTCTCCCGATGAAGGCGAGCCCGAAGACCCGCACGAATGGACTGAATTTGACGAGTGGCTTCATGCTCCACGAGAGGCTGACCCCGAACCGGTCACGCTCGAGGAGGGCGTTTCAGCTGAACATGCGGAGAATCCTCCTCCACGGGAGATGGTGCTTCTTCGGGCTGCGGATGAAGCCGCAGAGGTCGGCCTGGAGCATCTAGCCGAGGCCCTCAGGGCTCTTGCCTGACTCAGCCACGGGTGATTTCCCGGCCGATGATCATGCGTTGAACTTGGCTGCTGCCCTCGTAAATTTGCATGACTTTGGCCGCACGCATGAGACGTGCAACGGGATATTCTTCGGAGTATCCGTACCCGCCATAGACCTGCACGGCGTCCGTAGCGACCTCCATCGCGCTGTCGGATGCGAAACGCTTCGCGTGGGCGGCAGATTCCGTGTTTCGAACGCCAGCGTCGCTCTCTGAAGCCGAACGCCACGTCAACATGCGGGACGCCTCGATCTTGGTCTTCATGTCGGCGAGCATGAACTGGATGGCTTGGTGTTGATGAAGGGGCTTGCCGAAACTTTCCCGCTCACCGGCATAGGTCAGCGCGTGTTCGTAGGCTGCTCGTGCCAAGCCTGTCGCGTGAGCAGCGATGTTGGGGCGTGAAAGATCGAAGGCTTGCATGGCGTTCATCCATCCTCCAGACTCCGATTCGCCGATGAGGTGGTTGGCCGGCACACGCACGTTCTCGAAGGTGATGGAACGTGTGTCGGAGCAGCGTTGACCCATGTTGGTCTCTTTCTTCCCGAGGCTCAAACCCTCACGGTTGGCCTCGACAATGAAGCCGGACATGCCTCGGTATCCGGCATTGGGATCGGTCTTGGCGAGCACGAAGAAAAAGTCCGCATACCCTGCTCCGGTGATCCACATCTTCGAACCGTTGATGACGTACTCGTCGCCGTCCTTTCGAGCGGTCGTCGTGATGGCGGCCACGTCAGAACCGGCACCGGGCTCGGTGACGGCGTACGAGGCCAGAGCGCCCTCCTCCGCGATTTTCCGCAGCCAAACTTGCTTCTGTGCTTCCGTGGCTCCGGTGATGATCGGCGCCGTAGCCAAGGCCGTTGCGTACGCCGCGGTCGCAAAACCTGGGTCGCCCCATGCCAACTCCTCGTTGACCAGCACTTCTTCCATGCAACCCAAACCAGGACCTCCGTAGGCCTCAGGGATGTGGAGGTTCAGCAATCCCATTTCATGGGCGGCCCGGATCGTGTCGAGGGGGTAGACCTCATCGGCGTCCCAATGCTCGGCGTGAGGGCGAATTTCGTCCACGGCAAATTCGTGGGCCAGTTCACGCAGCATCTCCTGCATCTCGTCGAGTTGGAAGTCGACCATGCCTTGCCGACAGGGCGGCCGGACTTAATGCTCGTCAATGCTCACGTGGCAAGGATGGTGCCGTTTCGCTGAAGCGCGAGCAACACGAGGAAGATCAGGTAGAGCGAAATGAGCATCAGACCTTCCCTCCGTCGGAATCGGTAGTTGGAGCGCATGAAGAGCAGAGCGACGCCAATGGACACGATGGTGGCGGGAATGATCAGCCCTGAGGTGATGATCCATCCGCCATCCGATACTTCCAGTGGATGGACCAGAGCCGCGATGCCAATGGACAAGGTTGGATCGGTGATGTTTGAACCGACCAAGGTGCCGATGGCGACGCCTTCGCTTTTCTTGACGGAAAGCAAGGCGATGGTCAACTCAGGAAGGGAGGTGCCAATTCCTGAAATGGTGGTCCCGATGACGGCCTCGGACACGCTGAGTTTCTCCGCGACCTTAACCGCCAATTCCACCAGATGATGGGCGGCAAACAAAGCAA
>DUHU01000243.1:0-174 GCA_013330765.1 Candidatus Poseidoniaceae archaeon
GAATGGAATCTCTTGTTCTCCGGTGGTGGTCGAGGTGTGCTGGTAGCGGTAGAGTTCGTTCATGCCGTAGTTCACAGTGATGTTGAGTTGCTCGCAGTCGTTCTGGCAGGGGCCTTGGTTGTCGCCGTTGGTCCAGTCGCCCTGAAGGTCGACCTTGAGGGTGCCGCGCAGTTC
>DUHU01000243.1:498-1201 GCA_013330765.1 Candidatus Poseidoniaceae archaeon
CCGTCCACGGTCATCAGCAAGCGCTTGTCGAGTTCCGGGTTCATGCGGAAGCGCAGGTCGATGTCGATGAGACCGTTGTCGATGTCCTCGGTGAACACGCCGTCCTCTGTCGAGGTGGTGTCGTTGGCGTCAAAGTGGGTCCAGGCGTTGTTGATGCCGTCGTGCCACAGGTAGAGCGTGGTCGCGTTGGCCGAGGGCTGACGCGAGTCTTCCTGCTGGTCGGTTTGTTGGGCACTCACGTCACCGGCTTGCACCGGGACGAGCATCATGGCAGCCACGATGAGGGTCAGGAGAAGACGTCCTCGCATGACGGCCCGTCGCCGTCGTGTGATTTGAGCATGACGACGACGCTCAATCGAATCGATGGAAGTCGCGTGGTGCCGCTTCGCCTCGTGAGGTGTGGTGGTTCCGAGCCGCATTGGGGCGCAGACTGAGCGCCTCTGCAAGTTGGTCGATCTCGACTTTGGGCTCACGCATTTCGTCGCCGCCGACGCCGGTAAAGATGGCCATGACCTTGATCGTGTCACCGAAGGCGGGGTCTTGCCGTGCACCGATGATGACGTTGGCGTCCTCCTTGATGCGCGAGGTCAGCAGGCGAACGACTTGGTTCGCCGCGTCGAGGGTCATGTACGGTCCACCGGTCACGTGGACCAGCGCACCGGTGGCGCCGGTCACGTCGACGTCGAGCAGCGGGTGGTTGAGG
>DUHU01000243.1:1510-2568 GCA_013330765.1 Candidatus Poseidoniaceae archaeon
GAGCAGCGGGTGGTTGAGGGCTTCATGCACGACCTCTTCGGCGCCTCGGTCGGATTCGCCGTAGAGCATCATCGTCACGCCACCGTCGGCCATGATGGTCCGAACGTCGGCGAAATCGAGGTTGATGAGCGAGGGTAAGGTGATCGTCTCGACGATGCCCTTGACGATCTCCGCGACCAACTGGTCCATGATGGAGAAGGCTTCCTCGACGGGCAAGTTCGGCACGTAGTCGAGCAGGCGGTTGTTGTCCAGCACCAGCACCGCGTCCGCAACGCGGCGCAGCGCTTCGAGGCCTTCGAGCGCCCGGGATTTTCGGTGGTTGCGCTCGACATGGAACGGCGTGGTCACGATGCCGACGACCAGGGCGCCGGCGGCCTTGGCCTCCTCCGCGACGACCGGAGCGATGCCGGTCCCGGAGCCGCCGCCAAGCCCGCAGGCGATGAAGACGAGGTCTGCACCGCTGACGATGCGCTGGATCATCTCGCGTCCGGCCTCCGCACAGCGGCGTCCGGTCGCGGGGTCACCCCCGGCCCCGAGGCCGCGGGTGATGTGGCGCCCAACCAGCAATTTCTGCAGGGCGCGGGTGTTGTCGAGGTGCTGCTTGTCGGTGTTGATGGCCACCGTGACGGCACCGTTGACACCAAGGTGGGTGATGCGGTTCAGGGTGTTGTTGCCCGAGCCGCCACAGCCGACGATGAGGATGCGAGGATCGGGAACGCTGAGGCCCGAGAGGTCCTCGTCCATCAGCGCCGTACGCGATTCGCGCATCGTTGCGTCCCGCATCTGCGAGACGATGTCGGAAAGCGTCGATTCGTTTGCCATGCTCACGCCTGCACCATCCGCGTGTTCGGGTCCCATCCCAACACCTGAGGCCGCGAGCCTGCTCCTTCCTATCTTAAGCACACCCGTTCGTCCACCCCGTACACCCCAACTTCGCGACGCCCGATTGAACGCCGGGCAAGGAGCCTGACCTTCTTCTCGGCCTCCATCTTGAAATATCGGAGGCGGGTCGCACAGCCTGCCTCACTTAGCTCAGTTGGTAGAGCACCTGACTGTAG
>DUHU01000057.1 GCA_013330765.1 Candidatus Poseidoniaceae archaeon
CGCCAAAGGCGCTCAACGTGGTATTCTCCGACGTAGCCGTAACCACCCATGACCTGCATGGCAGCGTCAGCGATCTCCTTGGCAGCCGTGGTCGCGTAGAGTTTCACACCGTCGGAATCCAAACGCTGTCCGGCTTCACCGAGCACCAAATTTGAGGCCGTGTCGTAGATGTAGGATCGCATGGCGCGGTACTTGGCCCAGGACTCACCGATGTGACGTTGGATTTGGCCAAAGTCACGGATGCTGCTCCCGAAAGCGGTGCGGTCCGTGGCGTATTGGTTCATTTCCTCAAGGGCACGACGACCAATGCCGAGGGACATTGCAGCAAGCGCCAAGCGCTCGATTTCGAGGTTGCCCATCATGTGCACCAAGGAACCACCTTCGTCGCCCACGAGGTTCTCACCGGGTACGATGCAATCCTGGAAGACCAATTCGGCCGTGTTGGAGGCTCGCATGCCGGTCTTGTCCATGATCTTCTGACCGACGCTGTAACCCGGCATGCCTGCTTCCACAAGGAAGGTGCTCATCTGAACGCGACCGTTCGCGTCCGTCCCGGTTTTTGCGTAGACCCAGACGACGTCGGCAGGGGTGCCGGCTTCGTCAAGGACGCCATTGGTGATCCACATCTTGCGTCCGTTGAGCACCCACGTCCCGTCGTTTTGCTTGACCGCGTTGGTGGTCAAGCCGAGGACGTCGGTTCCTGCGTCAGGTTCGGACATGGCCATCGCGCCGATCCATTCACCTGAGCAGACCTTCGGCAAGATGCGCTCTTTTTGCGCCTGATCACCGTTGAAGGCGAGGTTGTTGACGAACAGCATGGCATGGGCAAGGTAGGCGAGCGCAAATCCAGGGTCAGAGGCTGACAGCTCCTCGTGAACAATGCACACGGCCACGGCGTCGAGTTCAGCACCGCCGTACGCCTCGTCGGCCGTGAGGCCGAGCAGTCCCAGTTCACCCATGGAGCGCATCAGTTCGAGGTTGAACCGTTCCAAACGGTCGTGCTCGTGCGCTTGCGGTTCCACGTGCTCCTTGACCCATTCACGCACCATCTCACGCAACATGAGATGGGCTTCAGTGGGGTTCGCGAGGTCGTTGATCACGGTGCTCACCGAGACCTCCGACCCGCGGCCGCCATTTCAAGGAAGCGACCCGTTCGCTCGGAGGGTCACGTGTCTTGGGGGATCGGGATCTTTGGCACGCCGAACGGTGTTTGGTCGCGCTTTCGCATCAGGCTCCACCGCATGTCCCGTAGCAGCCGTTTTGTGCCGGAAAGCACGCGTTTGAGGGAGCGCCACGGATGACGCACTGCGTTGACGGGCGAGCCCAAACCTCGGAAGGGGAGCAACCATTGTTCCATCACACCCTTGGGCATTGGCGTGTCGATCCCGTAGGTTTGTGGTCGCGCGTCTTTGGGCATGTGGTAGGTGCGGAAGATCATGTCCCACAACGGCAGGAAGGTCGAGTAATTCGACCAACGTGCCTCCTCATGGTTGGAATGGTGCCAGTGATGGAATTCAGGCGTGATGATCAGGCGGTGGAGCAAGCGCCATCGAAACCGAACGTTCGCGTGAAGAAACAAGCCGGTGATGGCCTGAGCGACGGCGAGAACGCCACTAAATTCGGGTGAAAATCCTGCGGCGGTCAAGAACACGAAGGCAGGCGCCAGCAAGGCTCCATCCAACGGGTGAACGCGAAATCCAGAGACCCAATCCAAATGCTCTGTGGAATGGTGCACTTGGTGAAAGCGCCAGAGGAAGGGCACCTCATGGTGGAAGCGGTGCGTCCAATACACGGCGAAATCGAAGAGCAAGACGCCGAGCACCAAGCGAGGAAGTTCTGGGAGTTGGTCCACCAAGGGTCGAAGCAACAGTCCTGGAATCCACATGAGTGAAAGCACGGCCACCACCACCACCACGATGCTGGCCAGCACGCCGTTGACCGGAAGGAGGAGCGCGTGGGTCATGTCCGAGACGACCATCGGACGTCGCAAGGGTTGCGCATGACGAGGAAACAACTTCTCGAAGGGCACGACGAGGACAAACAACACGACCAGCACGCCGAGTGGACCGAAGGCCTCCAAGGACCATGCCCAGGCCAATCCCCCGATCAAAGCAAGGGTCAACAACACGCGGAACACCAGAGGGGTCGGGGCCAAATCCTCCTCCACACGCTGCTCCCGACGTTCCACGGCTTCGATGTGAGGCGTCATCGCGTCGAGAAGCCCTCCTTCCACCGGGGGCACGTTGAGCCGATCCTCGTCACCCATGAACCGAAGACGCATGGGCCGCTTTTGTTGGTATCTTCTTCTCGCGTCGTGCGTCACAGCACGTCGAAGGCCGCCCGGCGCTTGGGTGGGAACCGCACGGAACACGTCCAACAAAACCATGATATGTTCACGGAGTGAGTATGTTTCATGCAGCAAATCAGTGACGACGGCAAATGGATGTGGAATGGGACGGAGTGGATTCCATACGAAGCTCCTGACGAAAACCCGGCGCCTGCTGCGGTGGATGTTCCTGCTGAGGCCGAACCCGTCGTCGCTCAGGAACCCGTGCAAGACATGCCTGCCATGGTCCAAAACCCAACCCTCCACGATGGCGCTTGGGCCATTCAAACCGCAAATTACGGACTTTTTTTCACGAAACTCGTTGGTTTCCTGTTGAAGGTCATCACCCTCGGTTTCGGGCTCCCGTGGGCAAAATGCATGGTGATCAACAAGTGGTCGAAGAACGTCCGAATTGACGGTCGTAGGATCCAGTTCACCGGCACCCCGATGGGATTGTTTGGAATCTGGGTGAAGATCTGTGTGCTGAGCATCATCACGCTCACGCTGTATTACTGGTTTGCAGGATACAAGCAGGTGGCCAAGTACATCGACAGCCACATCAGCTGGGCTTGAAGCAAAATGGGTCACGGCTGTGCCGTCCAAATTTGAACGGTTGGATGTCGCGGTTCGAGTCCGACGATGAAACGTACCTTGTGTACGACAAAGATCTGCACGGCGAGGTTGAGGCCCCGTTCTATCAGGACCCGTTTTGGCAGTGACGCGGACGCCGACCTTCAAGCGAAGAAAGTCCGTATGATGGTGATTCGACCGACTCGGTCGGTGAAAGTGTTATTCGCTCCGATTCGTTGGTGAAATCGTGACCACGCTCGGTGAGTACTACGCTCAGCAGTTCACTGCCGGGAGGTTGTATGGGCTTGAATTTGGGAGCAAGGTCCTCAGCCTGATATCCCTCATCTGGCTTCTCGCTCTGGCCTATTTGATCATCCGTGCTGATTCGAAGCGTGCTGAGAATCGCTTCATGGCGATCCTCATCGCCTGTGAGGGATTCAAGGCGGCCTTCTTCATCAAGAACCTCACACCAAACGGACCAGATTGGTGGTACCTCGATCAATACCTGTGGAATTTCAACACGACGTTTTTCATTTCAGCGCATGTGTGCTCCA
>DUHU01000033.1:0-285 GCA_013330765.1 Candidatus Poseidoniaceae archaeon
CACTCGGGGATCAACTCTGGACGCTCAACCTCACCCACGGCCTTGTTGAAGGGGTATGGGAAGGCAGCATCGAGGTCGTGTTTGACGACCTTGGAGATCCTTACGTCCGTGTTGTGGCCACCGACGGCGTTGGTGATGCCGCACAAATCGACGTCATTGCAACGACCATCGAAGTGGTCGAGGCCGGTGGTGACGGTCGCGCCGTGGTGTTCGGCCTTGCGGGAGGCGCCATGGTCGTGGGGCTCTTGGCCCTCAACGCCTTCCTTTCCCGCCGCCGCCGTATCT
>DUHU01000033.1:587-896 GCA_013330765.1 Candidatus Poseidoniaceae archaeon
TCCTTTCCCGCCGCCGCCGTATCTCTGACGTGGACCTGATCGCATCATGGGGTGTGCTCCAACAGGACAACGTTACCGCAGAATCTGAGGCAACGGACATCGATTCCGTGGTCGAGGAGGAAGGTGACGCGACGGAGCAGCCTGTTGGTGGCGGCTTTGATTGGGACGACGTGTGACGGTCACACGACCAACGAGCCGTCATCCGAGTCGGTGTTGTCTTCCGACGGCCCCCACGGCGTGAGCGTCTTGTGAAGTCCAAGGCGGCGGGCGTAGAGGAACTTCAGGTTCTTCCAACCGTCGCCCCACGTG
>DUHU01000033.1:1207-1598 GCA_013330765.1 Candidatus Poseidoniaceae archaeon
ACCGTCGCCCCACGTGTGAATCTCAGCATCGCCAACCCGAGGTCGGTAGGGGACAGAGATTTCGATGGCCTTCTGCTTCCCCAAATGGCGCCTTGCAAGGATTTTGATTTCCTCTGACAGGGGCATGCCGTCGTTGGTCGGACGCATGTCCTCGTTTGAGAAAATGTGTTTGCGGAACACCCACATGCCAGATTGAGAGTCTTTGATGCCATAACCAAAAAGAAGCCTGGCGGTGAACGAAAGCATCCAGTTGCCAAATCCATGGAGTCCAGACATCGAACCTTCTTCCGCCAGCGTCAACCGATCGCACGTGATGAACTCGAGGTTGTCCTGAAGCAACTTCTCAACAAGGTCCGGGACCTTTTCCGCAGGGTAGGTGCAATCGGCATCC
>DUHU01000033.1:1907-2748 GCA_013330765.1 Candidatus Poseidoniaceae archaeon
AGGGTAGGTGCAATCGGCATCCATTGTGACGATCACGTCGCCCTTGGCCACTTCGAATCCCGTTCGATATGCTCGTCCGTATCCTTTCCGAGGCTCCAAATGGACACGTGCACCCTTTTCCAAGGCGATCTCTCGGGTCCGATCCGTCGAGGAACCGTCGACAATCATGATCTCAAGTTCGTCGCACCAGTTCTTGGGAATGGCGTCAATGGTCGCGCCGATGGCTTCCTCTTCGTTTCGGGTTGGAAGGAGCACCGTCACGCTGACGGGGAGCCGTTCAGCCATGACGTGGCCAAAGGGCAAGGGGACTTGAATCCCACACCTGTTGCTTGGAGTCACGTGAGGTCACCATAGATACAGGAGGGAAGTGAGGAGTATCGGACAACATAGCAACGCCCATGCAGGGCTTGCACGCACGTTCCGTCTCCATCAACGCACCGACGTACGACCGCACTTGGGAGGAAATTCATCGGCTTATGGGCCACATGGGCGCAGAAATGCGAGGCCAACGTGGAAAATTTGAGGCTCGACGGGCGGAGCTTGGCAACGCTCCGGAAACACACCGAGCTCTCATGAAATACGTGCACGCCCGTGCGACGTTCGAATGCCTTCAATGGACGCTTGGGATGCGTGAGCAGGTGGGTGCGCCGGAGGCACCGCTGCACCTCGTCAAGCAAGGCTGAGGTCGTCACGCCGGAGGTTGGACCACATCACGCGCACAGCGAGGCGTGCCTTGGTGAGCAGCCCCGACGCGATCGGCATGCTCACCATCCGTAGCGCCTTCCGCCCGGCAGCCCTCCACTTCCAGTCCAAATGTCGTAGCGTTCTCTCGAGGTGCGAG